>CBDUMX010000102.1:0-7914 GCA_965368435.1 uncultured bacterium | reverse complement strand
ATGCACTGTGTTTTAGAATAGACATTCTAAATGATTGTATTTCAGAAATTTAGCACTAATTAGAGATCCCAGACAGATCGATCTCCTTCTCTTATATAGTCACGAAGATTGAGGAAAAATGCCATTACTAGATAAATAATGACCGGACTCCCAAAGGTTAAAAAGGATGCATAAATGAAGTACATGCGGATCCTCTTCCCTGGGATATTCAACTTTTCGCCCCAATAGGAGCAGACTCCAAAGGCCTGTTTTTCAATGATATATCTAAAATGTTTAATCAAATTTTTTAAGACTTTCAATACCAAATTGACAATCTAAACAACGCTTAAAAATACAATATGTTTTATAAAGATGCAATATAGCTTGACTCTCGAAACAATTTTCTGCACTGATGTTAATCTTCTTCCATTTTTCTAAAATAGCATTGCTTTCAGCCTTAATAGAATGTAAGAAACTTAAGGATGTATCAGTGTTCGAGGCTGTGGTTTTATTCTTAAAGTACTGAAAAGGAATAACAGCATTTATCAATATCAGCGTAGTTAATTGCTCACTTGCTCCCAACATTTTGCCTTCTTTTGGATAAACCAAAAGCTCTTTTAACTGCTTATAGGTAGACAGCTCGCTAATTTGGTTGATGAGTTCTGAATTGTGATGAATCATGCTAGCAAACATTTTAAGTCGAATAACTGGATGTGCAGTTGGTCGAACTCCAGATGATTTAATGATCGTAGAAATGGGTTCTAAATTATAGAGAGTCCGTAAATAATTGAATTCAGCCCTCAACATACTATCCTTTTTCCCAAGTGGAATACAGCCAGCAACACCCAACAATAAGGCATCCAATTGATTTAGGTTTTCTTTATGTTTAATGAGTAATCTCAATGGGAGTTTTATTGCGATTTCTTCAAAAGCCATAGCATTTGTATGAGCAGCTAACACTTTTAGAATTGCGGTGTACAAGGTTTCTGACCAGTTGTATGAAGTGCGATTAAATTGGCTAGTGAACCAATTGCACCTACTATTCAATTTCTCCTTAACTAAGGTTTCAAACCAATTAGCTTTTATTCTAAGGTAGTGATGGTGAATACTATCGGCACAAGGAATAACTGACTGATTCAACATCATATGCTCATGCCTCTGCATTAACTGCTCATTCAATCTATCCGCTATATAAACAGTTGGGACGCGCGTACCATCATTAAGTGTTGCGACTTTTCCCGGAAACAAGCAAACATGTAGAATTACAGTATTATAAAGTGGATCCTTATGATGATTATGGCTATACCACTCGGATTCATTGATATGTATTTCTATGGAACCAAAAAAAAGGGTGTCGCCCAATAGTATTTTTGCTTGCGCAAAGTCTGGACCGCTCTTAGTGTTGAGCACACCTTGATGGAGAATAACTACACTGTTATTCGCGTAAGTTTTAAGATTTGATGTGTTTAAAAGTTGATGTTGCCAGACAAACTGTATCAGTTTCTCTGTGATTTTCATCACATCCGGCCTTTGATAAAATTAGAACTATCATCGGCAATCTTTTTGGCTTCTCGATGGGCCGCCTCCGCGAAATCTGATTTATTTGAAGCATAAAGTATACCCCTAGATGAATTAATTAACAAACCCCCGTTCTTGTTCATCCCATGTTCACATACTTCTTCTGTACTGCCACCTTGAGCACCAACACCTGGTATTAATAAAAAGTGATTTGGTACTATCTTTCTGATGTCTTCTAGCTTCTGAGCTTTTGTTGCACCTATTACAAACATCAGATTGTCTGTAGTTCCCCAAGAAGACACTTTTTTAAGTACAGTTTCATATAGCGGTGGCTTAATTTGCTCATTAGTTTGAAAGTCAGTACTGCCTTGATTAGAAGTAAGTCCTAGAACGATGGTTACTTTATTATCATATCTCAAAAAAGGCTCAACGGAATCGAAGCCCATATAAGGCGCAACAGTGAGGGCATCAAAATCTAAAGTTTCAAAAAAAGCCTTAGCGTACATGCTAGAGGTATTGCCAATATCACCACGCTTGGCATCTGCTATATTGAAGGTGTTGTCAGGCAATAAATTTCTTGTACTTTCAAGTAAATCCCAACCTTCTTTGCCTAAAGCTTCATAGAAAGCAGTATTGATTTTATAGGAAACCGCAAGCTCCTTGGTAGCCTCAATAATCTCTTTATTAAAGGCTAACATTCCTTTTATATCCTTAGAAAAGCCTTCAGGTAATTTCTCCGCAACGGTATCCAAACCCACACATAAAAAACTTTGCTTTCTTTTGATTTCGTCGACAAGGATTTTAATATTCACGATTCAAAAGAACGAAAAAAAGGCGTAATAATAGATTTGATTATTTTTACCGCATCAATATGAAGAGTATCCGTGTATTTGCAATTGTCTTTTTATTCCAGGCAATCATTGTGTCAGCTCAGGATGAAGGAGTATTAAGTGGTAATTTTCAATCGAATTTTTCTGTGTTTATGAAGGACACTTTGATAGGTGCAGACGAACGCGCATCGCCACAATACGGAAAACAAATTACTTCAGCCGAGGCCTGGTTGTTTCTAAATTACGATATCAAAGGCTTTCATTTAGCTGCGCGCTATGACTTGTTCAACAACAGCAACCTTTTGAATCCTTCAGGGGCATATACAGGTCAGGGTTTGGGCTTTTGGCAAATTCAAAAAAGCATTGGAAATTTAGAACTTACAGCGGGATCGTTTTATGATCAATTTGGGTCTGGACTCATATTTAGAGCATATGAAAACAGGTTGATTGGAATAGACTATGCAATGCAGGGAATACGCGCTAAATACACTATAGCAGACCACACCATAATCAAAGCATTTACTGGAAAGCAAAAAGGATTTCAAGACAATAGATTTGGCACCTCGCCCCAAATAGTAAAAGGTATAAACATAGAACACAACATAAGAACAGAAGGGGGAACAGGCTTGAATTTGGGAGTATCGGCTGTGAATAGAACATTGGATGAAAACACCATGTCGTCATTAGTAACTGAAATTAATAGTCTACCTTTAGAACAGAGGTTTTATCCAACCTATAATGTTTATGCTCTTAACGGTTATTTTAATTTGAACTGGAAAGATTTCGGTTTAATGGCAGAGTACAACTACAAAACAAACGATGCAATCCGACTAGACGACGGCACTCTAGCATTAAAAGATGGAAACATATTTTTAACCGGATTGAGCTATTCAAAAAGAAAACTAGGAAAAGAAAGACAAGCGGGGATAGGAGCGAATGTTCAATACAGAAGAATAGAGCACTTTCCATTTCTCGTTACACCATTTGCCAATTTACTAAATGGTATAGTGTCTTATCAACCCTCTTTAACTCGTCAAGCGAGCTACAGACTGCTAGCTAGATACAATGGAGTTGCGCAGTTCAATGGCGAACAGGGAATACAGGCGGAATTAATATTCTCGCTCAATAAAAAGACTAATTTTCAACTCAACTATTCTGATATAAAGAGGCTCACAGGTGAACAATTATTCAGTGAAAGGTTTATACAAATGGAGCACAAAATCAGCAAGAAGTGGAAAGGTAAAGTAGGATTTCAATCTGTGTTTTACAATCAAAGTGTCTATGAAGGAGAACCAAGTTATCCAAGTGTACAAACTATGACTCCGTTCATGGAGCTCACCTATAAAATTGACAGAAAGAACAGCATTCGTTTCGAGTCTCAATATTTGAGCACCAAGCAGGATTTAGGTAGTTTTTACAACGGGATACTTGAGTGGAATAGTTCACCAAAATTTACTATAGCAATATCAGACATGATCAATACTGAGTATCAGCGTCAAGCCAACCAGTTATTGCCAGAGCAGATACTTCATTATCCTTCAATTTTCTTTAAGTATAATGTGAAAACCACCTCTTTTACTGCGGCTTATGTTAAGCAAGTAGAAGGTGTAAACTGTACAGGTGGAATTTGTAGACTAGAACCGGCATTTAGCGGTTTGAAATTTACGCTTTCAACACAATTTTAATTGCGTTGTATAAAGGCTGGGATGCCTTTATCATTCAATTCGCTCAAGGCAGATTTAGCTTTGCTCAAATGCATGAATTTGCCAACGATAACTTTATAATAAGAGTCAATTAAAAGCACTTCCGCTTGTACCCCTTTATTTTCTAAGTTTTTCTTAGCAGTTCTTGCCCTGGAATCCTCAAGGTAGGAGCCTGAAACAATATAATAGCTGAATGAAGATGGTTCTTGTGCAGACTCTTCGTATTCGGCGGCTGGCTCTTCCGTCGCATAATCCTCCGCAGTAATAAAATCATTATTTGGCTGCTCAAAGCTATCGGTAATTTCAGTTGTATATAGCTCATTTTGCGAGTCGTCAATACTATCAAATTCAACTTCAAACCCTGCTCCAGCAGTATCAGGAGCTATTGATGAAGATGCCTCGGATGATCTATCCCACAAGAACACCGCCCATATATAAATTACGCATAAGGCGATAAAAATCAACCACTTTAGAACTTTTGGCATAGCACAAATTTAGGCAAAAAAAAGCCTTCCATACAAAGCGTAGGGAAGGCTTAAGTCTTTTATTAGGGTTTAAATAGCAGCTTGATATCTTCTGCTAACTTCATCCCAGTTTACTACATTCCAGAATGCGCCAACATAATCTGGACGTCTGTTTTGATAGTTTAGATAGTATGCATGTTCCCAAACATCTAAACCTAAAATAGGGGTGCCTTTGCATCCTTCTCCCATTAAAGGATTGTCTTGGTTAGCTGTAGAGCATACACAAAGTTTGCCTTCACATACGCATAACCAAGCCCATCCAGATCCAAATCTTGTGGCAGCTGCTTTCCCAAAAACTGCTTTGAAATTGTCAAAACTTTCAAATTCTGCATTGATAGCATCTGCAAGAGCTCCATTAGGTGCACCGCCACCATTTGGACTCATTATAGACCAAAAGAGTGAATGATTATAATGACCACCACCATTATTTCTGATAGCAGCAACATTATGAGCTGTTTTGCAAAGATCTTCCAAAGACTTTCCTGCATGCTCAGTGCCTTCCACTGCAGCATTTAGGTTGTTTACATAGCCTTGATGATGTTTTCCATGGTGAATTTCCATGGTTTTTGTATCGATGTGAGGTTCCAACGCATTGTGAGCGTATGGTAATTCTGGTAATTGAAATGACATAATAATTTTAATTTTTAGTTCAACAAATCTATAACTTCTTCTATTACTACATGCAAAACACAATATTGTTTGTTTAATTGTAAAGAATATGAGTATTGAAGAAGCTATAATTAATCGCCGTGCCTATTACCCTCTGCAGTTTTCAGGTGATAAAATTGCTGAAGAGCACATTTCTAAAATGTTGGAGTTAGCAAATTGGGCACCTACACATAAGCATACTGAACCATGGAGATTTCATATCTATCAGGATGAAGCCTTAAATAGCTTCACAGACAAACTGTGTGAGTTCTATATCAAGCATACGCCTTCATCAGAGTTTAATCAAGCCAAGGTGAATAAAATGCAAGACCGGAAGGAACTGTTATCTCATATAATAGTGATTATCATGGAGCGTCATGAGGAATCTGGATTGCCAGAATATGAAGAAATAGCCTCAACGGCAATGGCAGTTCAAAACATGTGGTTGTATACTGCTGGCTTAAAGAACATAGGCGGCTATTGGTCCTCACCTGCCTTCATACACTATAAAGGCTTTGATGAGTTGTTGAAATTAGGCCCAACTCAGCGCTGCTTGGGATTTTTTAACATTGGAGTTCTAAGTGATGATGCAGCAAAAGCAGTTGGCAAAAGAGGTGATTGGAAAGAAAAGGTGAAGTGGTATAAAAACTAAGTATTTTTGCAGCATGGCTAAAAAGCTTCAGATTTATAATACATACAGCTCTGAATTAGAACAATTTGACCCCCTAAACCCTCCATTTGTTGGTATATATTTATGTGGACCTACAGTTTATGGTTACCCCCATTTAGGGCATAGTAGAGGACCTGTATTGATGGATACATTGTATAGGTATTTAACCCACCTGGGTTATAAAGTGCGGTATGTTAGAAATATAACGGATGTTGGACATTTACTCAATGATGCGGATGAAGGAGATGATAAAATAGCCAAACAAGCGAGGCAAGACAAGATTGAACCCATGGAAGTGGTTCAGAAATACACCTTGGCCTACCACAATGCAATTAATAAATTGAATGTAACACAACCCAGTATAGAACCGAGGGCTACAGGGCACATTCAGGAGCAGATTGAAATGATTGAAAAAATCATAGCCAATGGCTTCGCGTATGAATCAAATGGTTCTGTCTATTTTGATGTTCTAAAATATGCAGAAACGAACGACTACGGAAAATTATCAGGCCGTAAAATTGAAGATTTGATTGCAGGAGCCGGTGAAGCACAACGCGAATTAGATGGTCAAGAAGAAAAAAGAAACCCTAATGACTTTGCTCTTTGGAAAAAGGCATCTGCTGAACATATCATGAAATGGAAGAGTCCATGGAGTGTAGGATTCCCAGGGTGGCATATTGAGTGCTCAGCTATGAGTGCAAAATACCTCGGTAATCAATTTGATATACACGTTGGTGGTATGGATTTATTATTCCCTCATCACGAATCTGAAATAGCTCAAAGTCAAGCCTGCAACCACACAGGTCCAGCAAAATATTGG
The DNA here is from genome assembly GCA_965368435.1 of uncultured bacterium. Classification (GTDB taxonomy): domain Bacteria; phylum Bacteroidota; class Bacteroidia; order NS11-12g; family UBA9320; genus JAHEKB01. The sequence goes on along the minus strand of CBDUMX010000102.1, from coordinate 1,222 downwards.
CTACACCACAATATGATTACCATAAATGGTCAAAAGATGGCCAAGAGCCTCAATAATGGGATATTATTAGAAGAGATGTTCAGCGGGGAACACCATTTATTGGATAAAGCCTATAGTCCATTGACCATGAAATTCTTTTTGATGCAGGCACATTACAGAGGAACTGTTGATTTCTCTAATGAAGCATTATCGGCTGCAGAAAAAGGCTTGAAACGACTTAGCAATGCTGTGAAACTAGTTGGGGATCTCAATACCTCAAATGAATCAGACATTGATGTTGCTTCTTGGAAAGAAAAGTTCTATTCAGTGATGAATGACGATTTAAATACACCACAGGCAATAGCTGTATTGTTTGAAGCTGCTAAATGGGTCAATGAAATTCAAAACGGAAAATTGAAAATAAACGCGGCAGATAAGAAGTTATTAGAAGAGTCATTGAAAACTTTCTTTTTTGATGTTCTGGGTTTTGAGCTGCAACAAGAAGGAGGAAATATGGAAGTATTAGATGGAGTTATGGGCTTAGTCTTAAAAATAAGGCAAGATGCAAAAGCGAATAAAGATTTTAGTACCGCTGATTTAATTAGAGATGAATTGAAAGCAGTGGGCATTGAAATCATGGATAGTAAAGGCGGTAGCTCCTATAAATTGAACTAAGTTGATTAGAAACACATTAATAACTATTCTCTTGTTTTTAACTGCTGCTCAAGGCTGTAAAGATCCAAGCAAGAAACCTCCTAAAGAGCCAGTTGAGCAAGTTAGTTCAAACTATACCATGAGTTTTGATGCAGACTCAGCCTATCATTTTGTAAAAAAGCAGGTTGATTTTGGACCAAGAGTACCTGGCACTATGGCTCATGGCATAACTGCAAATTATCTTTTGGCTAAGCTCAGATCCTATTGTGATACTGCCTTTATTCAAACAGGAGTGATGGAAGCTTATGATCACAGTCAAGTTAATATTAAAAACATAATAGGAAGTATAAATCCCCAAGCAACAACGCGAATTTTACTTTGCGCTCATTGGGATACAAGACCACAAGCGGATGAAGACAAAGATCGTCCAACAGAACCCGCAGATGGCGCCAACGATGGAGCAAGTGGAGTAGGAGTACTATTAGAAGTTGCTCGTCAACTGCAAAGGCAAAACCCGGCTGTAGGTGTAGATTTTATTTTCTTCGATGCAGAAGATATGGGTGAGAGACTCAGTGGTTCTAGTAGTTGG
>CBDUMX010000101.1:0-8012 GCA_965368435.1 uncultured bacterium | reverse complement strand
CGGCCATCCCAATGGCTCCGTTTTTTCTAATCGCCCATGGCATTACACTAAGTGGGGATGGACCAGCTGATGGCTATGGCGACAGATATCATATTTGGATAAATATCGCGGCAATATTCTATTTGATTATTGCCCTGCTATTCTTCGGTAAATTGTTGGATAGATTCAATATTTCACCTATCAACAAAGGATTGAGCTATTTAGTGATGTACTTCGGAACGAATTGGTTCTACTGGGTGAATATAGAGCCAGCAGTATCTCATGTTTACACCGTAGCACTTATTCCTATGTTTTATTATTTCTATTTGAAATATTCTGATAATCAGAAACTTATAGATTTAGTTCTTGCTGCTTTATTATTAGGCCTTATTATATTGATACGCCCTCTCAATGTACTCTGCGTATTGGCACTTCCATTGTTCTATAAGTCTTTACAAGAGTTTTGGAAAAGTATAAAGTCTATATTTTTTGAACCTTCAAAATTGCTCATTGCCGCTATAGCAACTAGCGCCGTAGTCTCATTGCAATTTATATTGTATAAAGTTCAACTCGACCAGTTCTGGGTTTATTCATATGAAGATGAAGGATTTAATTTCTTAAAGCCTAAAATTATGGATTTTTTAATAAGCTATAGAAAGGGGCTGTTTGTATATACTCCAGTACTTCTAGCAAGTGTGATTGGATTTTACTTTTGGTTTAAAGCAAGTAAATGGCAGAGCAGTTATGCTGCATTATTCCTACTGGCATTAGTATATATATTATCCAGTTGGCATATGTGGTGGTACGGTGGAGGTTTTGGAACCAGGGTGATGATAGATTACTATGTTATTTGGATAATTCCCTTGGCCATGCTCTTTCAACATTTGCGAGGCATTAAAAGACAATTTGCGGTAGGCACTCTAACGCTACTCGTGCTATTCTGCCAATTTCAGACATGTCAATATCGCTATTACCTATTGCATTGGGATGGGACTACAAAAAGTGAATATTGGGATGTATTTTTAAAACCTTGGTTTTAATCTATATAGGTATAGGTCCTTTTAACTTGCTTAGCTGGATGATCAATATTCAGTTCTGTTATCTGATTATTACTATTCCATTTACATTCATAATTCACGCTAAATGAATTACTTGAGCCTTGTTCTTCTACTAAGATTGTTTCAATACACTTAGGAGAATAATAAAAGAAGTTGTTAAAGTAATCAGTGAATTCATTCAACGTACATTGAGTTGCACTCTGATACAGAGAGTTGCTCTTAGTTGAACATGTAAAAGTTAAATCAAGTGATTGAAAAATTGAGCCACTAACATAGGTTTCATAAACACATGATTTTATGCCGTCATTATCTGCAACTATATTACTGCATTTAAAATTAGTTTCTTCCTCATAGGTGTCATCCTGCTGCTTAAAGCTTGTCAGTCCCTCAATTTCGCTGATATTGCCGTCGCTATACGAGCATCTATTCACAATTTTATAGCCACCGTAATCATGCTCAAACTCACTTATCAGCCCTTCTGAATTATAGCTACATTTAACTGTACTTCCTGCTGGTAAGTCAATCTGAGTAACTTTTGAATCTACCTTGGTGCAGACATAAACATCTCCATTATCGAACTTCAAGTGCAACAGCTCTTCTGCAGGGTTTACAAAAGTGCATACATAACCGCCATCTTCAGTTACCGATTCAATTTCTTCATCTGCATTGCCGCTAGGGGTTGAATTTGGATTTTGGGGAAGACGTTCTTCCACTTCGCCGCACGATGGAGCAATAATTGCTAAACTGAGTACTATGCAGCTGAACAGTAATAAGGGTAAATATTTGGTCTTCATACTAATAAGGCTTTGCCCAAATTTAAAAAATACAATTAAATGTTCCAAATGCAGCCCTAAGTAAAGCACTACTATGGTTAAACTAGCCGCATGTGGCTTCAATTAAATCTAAGACAAAAGCTATTAATCCAACTCCCAATGCTCTTGTAAATCTTCTGGTATTCTAAATCCGGCATTTTTGCCTTTTCTGAAGTATTTAGAAAGCATGCTGATAATAATGCCTCCCATTACATTCATGACTTTTTCTATATCCTTTTCAATCAATTTTTCTACCAGCTGACCCTCTTTATGTAGTATTTCATGAAGAAGTACAAAATGCTTGCCCAATCTGCTGCTTTCCTTAGCTTTATACAAACCAAAAAATGCCAGTATCTTTTGCCACCAATTCAATTTTACGGTCTTTTTGCCTGAATTCTCGCGATGCTCTTTGAGCGTTTTATAATATGATATTAATTCTTTGTGATGATCTGCTCTAAGGCGTTCAGCATGGTCATTTTGATCCTCTTCATTGTGATGCTTTTCAAAAAGAATTGGATACTCCTCCCCGTAAGTAGGCTCCATTAATCTATAAAAACAATCAGGATACAGCTCGTCGCTGAGCATTCTTCTCATCATGTGTAACACCAATCTTGGGCTCATCATAAAATGCGACATGGTGTCAACCAAGGCCTTGCTTAACATTATACCTGAATAACTTGGGTCGTTAAAAAGATGGTTGTAAATAGCGTGCTGCAATCCCCAAGCTTCTTTCACATCTTTACAGATCAAATCGTCCTGCACGCCCATAATCTGACCAATTCGTTTCCAGGTATAAAACCAAGCCTCTTGATCAGCAGCGGGCAAATCTTCGCCTATTAAGTTTAATCCATTAAAGAACTCTAAGGAGAATGTTTGATTAGTTGCAACTAGGTCTTCCTGACTAATTGGTTTACCCCAAGTATTGTCCCATGGATTTTCTTGATCAGTTAGAATGACGTGACGCATGGCTGAATGCATGATTCTTACTTTAATGGCAGTTAACAAGCCTCTTTTATCTGGCTCCCACCAATTTCTATCCATTAAATCAAAAACAAATTGCGCAGTTTCAAAGATTCTTCGAGCAGGTTCTGTAATCAGTAATTTTGTTATTCTTAGCACATTGGCCGGTTTTTCAGCCATATACGTATAGGGTAATGATCTAAAGAATAAAATAAAGCAAAACTTCATGCCATGTTCTCGCCAAACCTGATGAGCGTGCTTAAACATTTTAATATCGTGATCCGTGAATTCAAATGCCAGCTCCTTTTGCATGAATGAATTCATTGGCTCTGGTAACTCTTCTGGAACAACAGAATCATTGGCTGCCATATCGGCCAATAGCGTCCTCAAAGATGACATTGAATCGGATTCATAAAGTGATAATACTGCTTGATCTGCGGAATCATCCATTACTTCGCGAAGTGCATTTAAATCAATGCCATTCCAATGATACTTTTCTTGTGCTTCCCCCATAATACTTAGATAGATATTGGCACTAAGCTACATTAAAATACTCTAATTAGTACTTTTTGTATAATTAATTGCTCTTGAAAATCAACAGATACAGCTGAGATTATATTAGCAAATGTTAGTTCTTAGATCGATTTGGATACAATTTAGAGAACAACCACCCAAAGATTAGAGATACGGCAAATGAGGGTGCTAAGACATCTAATTTATCTAAATAGGGTCCAATGCTTTCCATAGGTTGAACTACAAATTTGAGTAAACAAACACTTATAAATCCACTGATGATACTTGCTATTGCTCCTACTTCCGAATAGCCTTTCCAAAATAGTGAGAGAATTATCACTGGACAAAAACAAGCAGCAATGCCGCTCCATCCAAATATAATTACCCAAAAGACTTGTCGCTCTGGGCTAAAGTACGCTAAACCAAAAGCCAGTAGTAATGCAATCAATGCCATAGCAACTGTTACCAATCGTGATAGTCGAGTTAGCTTTGTTGCATCAGCATTTGGTCTGAATATTTTTTGATAAAAGTCTCTAGTAATAGCACTTGATGCCAACACCAATAATGAGTCGACAGTAGACATTATAGCCGACAAAACGATGGCTATATAAATTGCAGTTAAGGTTAAAGGCAAAAAATGCTCAGTGACCATAGCTAAAACATTTGCACCACCTATGCCAAGTATTGCTTCGGCATCTTGTCCTTCTTTAGTGAAATAAACTCTAGCAAAAACTCCAATGCTCACTGCTGCGGCATCTGTAAGTAAGGTGAATAGTATAGCAACCCATCTTCCTTTTTTAATCTCAGATTCGTTCTTAATCGACATGAAGCGCACATAAACTTGTGGCGAACCCAAAAAACCAAGGCCTATCATTGAAAAACCGAGTATGGTAAAAACATTCATTAAACCGCTTTCATTGCCACCCCATATGTGTGTTAATTTTGGATCTATACTTTTAAGAGAAGCAAGAATATTGACATCTGGCCCTATGCTAGTCCAAAGTACTATTGGCAGGATTACAAGGCCTAAAAACATTAATAATCCTTGAAATAAATCCGACCAAACAACTGCTACGAACCCTCCAATAAAAATGTATACCAGAACTATAAAAAAGCCAATTAAGGCTCCCATATAGTAATCGATACCAAGCATACTTTCAAAGGCAATTCCTGTTGCATCAATTTGTGTACTCACATAAATTATCACAAAAACAGAAAGTATAGTTGCTGCCAGTCCTCTTAAGAATTTAGTATTTGTTTTAAAGTGAGATTCTAGGTAATCTGGAATAGTGATAGAGCCATAAGAATCTGATTTACGTTTAAATTTCTTAGCCATGAAGAACCAGCTGATAAAAACACCAAGCACTTCACCAAGAACCACCCAATAGGCGGAAAGACCTGCCATAGCCCCCATACCGGTGAGGCCAATAAGCAACCAACCCGACTCCCCAGTAGCTCGCGCTGAAAAGGCTACTGCCCAAAAACCTATTTTCTTTCCACCAACATAAAAATCACTGATATTCTTTATTCGTTTAGAAGCAACAACGCCAATTAAGAGGAGTATGGCGACATAAACACTAAGTACGATAATTTTGGTTAACATACTAGCATTCAAGATTAGAGATTGATGGAATAAGCAAAACAGTTTGAACAAATCTAGAGTAGAATTGCAGAACACCAAAATTCCTCAACTAATACTGAATTTACTAGTATTTCACCTTATTATAGAGAGCTGTCTCAAAAAATTAGCCTAAATTGCCTAATCATAAACCAAATTAAAACATGAAACCAATTTATTTTACCTTATTTATTGCAGCTCTGCTTTGCAGTTGCACAACTGAAAGCGAAGAACGCGAAACTACAACCGACAATAGTTCAGAACTATTTGAGGCTAATTCTAAAACTGTAATGACTTATCTCAATTCTTATCAAAACGAGAATATAGATTATGCAGCACTTTATTCCGACAGTTTTCTTATGAGGGGTACCTGGCAAGGAGCTGGTGATTCTGTAACCCTAGAAGAACTTATGGAATACGATGCCAAAGCATGGGAACAATTTGACTACAAAATTGTGACCGATCCTATTGTGCTATTGCCTGGAGTTAATGTCGACACTAAAAAGCCAGATGGTTCAGTGCGTTATTACGCCACTTGGAAAGTAACTAAGACGGCAACCGACAGTACAGAGGCTAAATCAGCTATGTTAAAGCTTTATGAATCTTTTGATTTTGATGAGAATGGCAAAATTGCATTTCAACAGTACTATGGAGATTTTGGAGGTTTGCGAAAAGCTTTAAAGAACTAAATACATCAAGGAATAATCAAGAAATGGGCGTCTATCGCCCATTTTTTTTGTTTTAAATTCTACTTTGGTAGGTATATAGGTCGTAGTATCTACCTTTCAGAGATATCAACTCATCGTGCTTGCCTCTCTCTACTATATTTCCATCTTCAATAACCAAAATTTGATCAGCTTGCTTAATAGTGCTCAACCTATGTGCAATAACAAAGGTTGTTCTATTTTTCATTAGTGATGAGAGGCTCTTCTGAATAAAGGATTCACTTTCAGTATCTAGATTTGACGTGGCCTCATCTAATATTAAAATCTTAGGGTCTGCAAGTAAGGCTCGAGCTATTGAAATTCTCTGTCTTTGTCCACCAGACAGCTTTACCCCTCTCTCGCCTATAATTGTGTCAAGACCATCTTCAAACCTATCTGTAAATTCATTGACATATGCTCCATTTACTGCCTCTATTAGTTGTTCTTCATTAGCGTCATTCTTGGCAAACAAAATATTCTCTCTAATACTCCCTTCATATAGGAAATCATCTTGTAGCACAACGGCCAAATTGCTTCTATAACTCGCTAAGTTCACTTTACTTAAATCTTGACCATCTATGCTAATAAAGCCACTTACTGGATTAAGAAAACTCGCGGCTAAACTGGCAATAGTAGTTTTTCCTGAACCAGAAGAACCTACTAAAGCGGTAACTGAACCTTTAGGCGCATCGAACGAAATGCCATGCAGCACTTCTTTGCTTTCTTCATAGCTGAAGGATACATTTTTGAATTCTATATCACCATGAATTTCAGAAAGCATAATATCTCTCTGTGCTGGATCGTCTTCTTCATCCATATTCATTAGCTCTTGAGTTCTGTCAAGCCCAGCTAATGCTTCTGTAAGCTGACTTCCAATATTGCTCATCTGAACAATAGGAGCTATCATAAATCCTAGAAAAAGCGTGAATGAAACAAATTCTCCGTAAGTCATGCTGCCATGCATAATAAAATAGCCTCCTATCCCCATTATTCCCGCTGATGCTAATCCCAACAGAAAGGTTGAAGAGCTGGTCATCAGCGCAGTTGCTGTGAGACTTTTTTTCACATTGAGGTAAAGTCTTTCCACTCCCTTCTCAAAAGTTCTATTTTCTTGATCTTCAGCATTAAAGCCTTTAATTACTCTTACCCCATTTATGGTTTCTGTAAGTCTTCCTGTTACCTCTGCCGTTATTTTACCTCTTTCTCTGAATATGGGTCGGATGTAGCCAAATGCCTTGAGAGCTATAAAGGCGAAAACACCAACGGGCACCAAGACAAAGAGGGTCATGGTGGCATTGATTTTTATAAGTATTATCAATGATATAATAGCTGTAATAGAACCTCCTATGAGCTGTACTAAGCCCGTTCCAACCAAATTTCTTACTCCTTCTACATCAGACATTACCCTTGACACCAATGCTCCTGATTTTTGATTGTCGAAGAAGCGTATTGGCAATTTCAACAGCTTTTTCTGCACTTCAGCTCTAAGTAGAGATATCATATGTTGGGCTTCTACACTGAGTAATCGAGTCAATGAAAAAGAACTCACCGCTTGAACTAAGATGGCCAGACATACAATAATAAGAAGATTAGTTAGTGTGGATGTATCTTGTGATGGAATCACATCATCAATTAAGGTCTTGCTCGCATAGGGAAGTACCAAACCCGATAAACTTCTCAGAATGATTAATATTAAACCAATGGAAACAATCTTTCGCCTTGGCCAAATGTATTCTTTGAAAGCCCACGAGAATGATACTTTTTGCTTACTCATGGATTGGTGATTGCTAATATCAATCCAAATCCAATTTTACGCCAATACGGCAGACAGCTATTAAGCCCTACTTATCTTCGAATAGCGCTAAGTCTCTTATGTTTTTCTGTACAGCCACGGCCGCAAAAAGACTTAAGGTAAATGACATGCCATAAAATCCTTTTTCACTTAATAGCAGCTCTGCATTGTACAATCCAATAACTAGTAGGACAAGAGATGCAATAGTTGTAAACCAACTTATTCCGTGGTATACATTGGTAACAGGAATCCCCTCTAATTTATCACGCACAGCCTTCTGCACTGATATAACTGAGAATAGTCCAAAAAGTAAGAGTGTAAAATAGTATCCTTTTTCACTCAGCAGCATTTCTGCGTTCCACAATCCAATGCAAAAGGAAGTCATTCCAATTAAAAGTGCAAACCATGAGGCTCCAACAAAGGCGTCAGTTGGTTTAAGAGGATTTTTCTGTTGAAACTGCTTAGGCGCTTCATTCTTTACTTTAGTTTCTTGATTTTCTAGCATAATAATGTGTTTTAATTCGACAGCAAAAGAAAATTGCGCGAATCGCTCAATCAATGAACTTGGGTTAATTA
>CBDUMX010000100.1:0-8025 GCA_965368435.1 uncultured bacterium | reverse complement strand
ATGAAGAAGTACAATACTGAGAATATGTGGACCAAATTTAAATCTCTTCCTGAAGAGCAAAGAAACGACTTGCAGCTGCTGAATGCCATGCGTCATTTTGACCACACCGTTAATGTGAGATGGGTTATGGCTCATTATAATGCTGCCGGCAAGTATCTTATATCAAAAGGCGGTATAGTTGAAGAAGCTACTGGTGGTAGTGATTGGAGAAAGTACATGCACCCTAAATACCAAAGAAGAATCTTCTTCCCTGACTTGTGGAGCAAAGAAGAATTAGAGCAATGGGGAATAAATAATCTAGAATCTATAGAGATACTAAAGTAATTCATTAGCCAAATTGGCCAACTCACTGCGCTCTCCCTTTTCTAAATTTACATGGGCAAAAAGAGGCTGATTTTTCACCTTGTCTATTAGGTACGAAAGGCCGTTGGATTCAGAATCGAGATATGGGGTGTCAATTTGATTAATGTCCCCAGTAAATACGATTTTAGTGTTCTCACCAGCACGTGTTATAATGGTTTTCACTTCATGCGGGGTTAGGTTCTGAGCCTCATCGATTATAAAGAACACATTTGCCAAAGTCCTGCCTCTAATGTATGCCAAAGGTGCAATAGCAATTTTCTCATTTGCTACCATTTCATCTATGCGTTTGTACTCCTTGTCCTTTTCGCTGTAGTTTGATTTAATGAATTTAAGATTATCCCAAATGGGTTGCATATACGGATCTATTTTTGACTTTACATCGCCAGGAAGAAAACCCAAATCTTTATTGCTCAATGGAACTATGGGGCGAGTTACATAGATCTGATGAAACTGACTTCTCTGCTCTAAAGCAGAAGCAATGGCCAGCAAAGTCTTACCCGTTCCAGCTACCCCTCGCAAAGTCACTAATTTTATTTGTGGATTCATCAAAGCGTGTAAGGCAAAAGCTTGTTCCGCATTTTTGGGCGTGATTTTGTAGATGGTTCGCTTCTCTATCCGCTCTATATGCCGCTCAGTTTGGTTGTAATAGCCCAATGCTGATTTCTTACCGTTCTTAAGAATTAGATAGTGATTAAATGGGAAGGTTTGTTTTGCTACTTCTTTCAGATCTAAAAAATTAGCACTAAAAAGCTTATCAATTGCCCCGCTCTTTAACTCCTCTATTGTTGAAACACCGGTATACAGCTTGTCTACATCCTTTACTTTGCCAGTTTCATAGTCTGCGCTAAGTAGTTTAAGCGCTCTGGCTTTGACTCTTAAACAGATATCTTTTGAAACCAGCACTACTTTAGCCTTGGGATTTTGCTCTTGCATTGCGAGAGCAGCGTGGACTATTTTGTTATCGTTCTTTCGTTCATCAAAATTCTTGGAAACTTTTGTCAAAGCACTTTCAGAGCCCATTATAACCTTGAACTTGCCTTTGCCCTTGCCCGGCAATTTCACCCACTCATTTAGAAGTGAATTTTTGCCAATTTCATTGAGAAGCCTAATAAAACTTCTCGCCTCAAAATTTATAGTGTCGTTTCCTTTTTTAAAATTATCTAACTCCTCCAACACCTGAATTGGAATAGCTACATCATTATCTTCAAAATTTAGTAGTGAGTTGTGATCAAAAAGTATTACAGAGGTATCTAAAATGAAAATTTTCTTAGCTGCCATATGCTTGCTGTGGCAAGATAGTGCAGTACATATTGAATTTGCACTTCTGTTATTTAGATGTCAATAACTATTTCAATACAGAAATTTTCTCGGTTAAAAATCTACCCCTATTTTCAATTCTGATAAAATATATACCCTTAGCTAAACTAGCGCAGTCATACCTAAGTTGATCAATTGCCGACAAAGTTGTAACGAGCTGAAATTGAGAATTATAGATTTCTACATTGAGTTCATTCTCAGCCGTAATATGGAGTTGCCCTAATCTCATATAAACGTTTATCTCTTGAGCATTAGCTTGCAGATATACAGTTTGACTATAATCTATATCCCCATTAAAGTCCACTTGTTTGATTCTGTAGTATCCCGAGCTATATTGATAATCTAGGTATTGATATCGCTTTATAGAGTTTGAGTTTCCAGAAGCAGCTAAAGTGCTCAGTGTTTTAAAGTTTTTGGCAGTTGGTGAATGTTGTATTTCAAATCTATCCGAATTTTTCTCTTGGGCAGTTTCCCATATAAGTTGTGCATGATCTCCATGGTGTTCTACTTTAAAACTCAGCCAACTAACAGGCAAAACACAACCGCCTGAAATATTAAATGTGGAATTTAAACTCTGATTTACCGTATTACTACCACTATATGATGAGTCGGCAAACACTTTATTCTTGAGATTAGCTAAACTCAAATTGGTACTATCGGTATAAACTGCATTGTCAATTTCAGTTAAGGCAATTGCATTTACTCCATTAGTTAATGTTGAAGGTAAAGCAGAGTTATTAGCGTTAGTCGCGTTGGCTTGCCAAACGGCAGCACCTTCATTGTTAAAAGCTGTAACAAAACTCGGTGATGTACTACTGCCTTGATACGCAAAAAGTTGATCACCACTAGAAGATAAGGCTATGGGTGCAATAGAATCTAGAGAGACAATATCCCCGCAGCTATAGATGGTATCAGCTTCCCAAGTGATTGTGCCTTCAGTTGCTCTAAAGCTACCACTGCTCAGCCAGCCGTTATCTGTGAAATGAATTATTGTTCCACTGTCAATATTCCTTAAGCAGACAAAAGAAAACTGGTCTTGATTATCAGCATTGTATTGAACAATGGCAATATCACCGGGATTCAAAGTGGATTGAGCCATAAGTTGATGGGCAAAGCAAATGAGGATAATAATGAAGTAGCGCATAAGAATTCAAAAATGAAATGCCATACGCTATAGCTCAAACTTTCTAGACCAATTTGCATTGAAAGTAGCAATAAAAGACATAAACGAAAAGAGCCGGATAATGTCCGGCTCTTTTCAATCTATTTAGGATAATAATTAATTCAAGTTGATTCCAGTAACCGCTTCTGAAACATTAATAATATGATCACCAACTCTCTCTAGTGATGAGAACATATTACTATATACAAGTCCAGCTGCAGGCTTATAATCACCTTTTTCAACACTCTTGAGGTGATGCTTTCTGATGGCATTTCTCATTTCATTGATATCTTTTTCAGCATCTCTAGCAGGTTTAATACTCACATCTTCGTATTTGCTGCTGAGGTTCTTTTCCATAATATTAAAAGCAACTTCAACTGTTTTAAGCAGTTCATTTAATTTATCTCTTTGCTTCTGAGTAAACCAAATTTTACTTTCAATTTTCTTTTCAACTACCTTGGCAATCTCATAGAATATATCGCCAATTCGCTCTAGGTCATTGATAATACTTAACATAGCTCTCAAATCAGTAGATGATGATTCCGATAAATCATTAGCCGATACTTTACCAAGATAGTCTGCTATTTCTTTTTCTAGATTGTCGGTAATATCCTCATATTTACCAATTTTCTTAATGAGTTTGGATGCTTTTTTCTGATCGGTTTCATTAATTAAATCCCCAACCTTCCTCAGCATTTTGTGATTCAATTGAGCGAATTTAGATACTTCTTTCTTGGCTTCAAGAACGGATAATTCTGGAGTGGCTAATAGTCCGCCATAGATATATTCAAGCTTAAAGATTTCATCGTCTTCACCTTTAGATTTAACGGTTCTCTGAGCCACTTTCACTAGCCAAGGGACAAACCAAATCAAGAGCAGTACATTACTCAAATTAAAGACGGTGTGGAACGCTGCCAGAGCCACAGTAGCTCCTTCTCCATTATGTATAGGATCCATACCCATACCATCCATAACAGAAACTATCCCTCGCAAGAAGAAAGGCATAAAGATGACCATCCAGGTGACTCCTATTATATTGAACATGGAGTGAATTCTGGCAGATCGTTTAGCATGAACGTTTCCAACTAATGAAGCAAGTTCTGCAGTTATAGTTGTACCAATATTCTCTCCTAAAATCATGGCAGCGCCTACTTCAAATGGAATAATTCCTTTAAGCACCAGAGTTAGCGTTAATGCCATGGCCGCACTTGAAGATTGCACCACTATGGTTACTAGAGTACCTAGTAAAACAAACATTATTCTGCCAAAGAATGGCACATCTGAATATTGACTGAAAAATTGAATAATTGGTGAATCTGCACCTAGTTCAGGAACAGAATCTTTCAAAAATCCTAAGCCCATGAAAAGAATTGCAAATCCGATTATAGCATTTGCCCAAGCACTTAGCCTTTTTCTATTCATGAACATCAATGGAGCCCCTATTGCTATGAAGATTAATGCATAGCTAGAAATACTTACTTTAAATCCGAATATGGAGACTAACCATCCTGTTATAGTTGTACCGATGTTAGCACCCATCATAACTCCTGCAGATTCTACAAGAGTTAAGAGTCCGGCATTTACAAAACTCACAGTCATTACTGTGGTCGCAGATGAAGATTGTACAAGCGCAGTAATTAAAAATCCACTTAAAACTCCTAAATATCTGTTAGAAGTCATGCTTCCAAGTATTTGTCGCAGTTTACCCCCAGCACTCTGCTGAAGTCCCTCACTCATGAGCTTCATCCCGAACACAAATAATCCCAATGAGCCGATAAGAACCAAGAACTTATATATTCCCCATGCTCTGTCTGTTTCAAACTTGCCTTTGGATGACCAAAGCATTTGTGATTCATCTGGGCTGCCATCTTTTAGTATTTGATTGATGTCGCCTCCATTCTTCATGCAGCCAACTTCCCAAACGTACTTTTCGCCCTGTTTTAAGTCCTTTAACGAGAATTTTGTAGCCTTACCATCTATTACTTCAGAATATTTCCAAGGTTTACCTTTTTCAATTTTCTTTTGATATCTAATGATCAAGTTTTGGACTTGATCTACTTGGTCATATGATAGTGACCACATAAGATCGGCTGAACCCTCTTTACCTGAAGCAGAAGTATTTACAAAAACATCTTCGGTGATTTCAATGGAATCTGCATAAGATGAAAAATGGAGTAAACTGCAAATTGCTAGAAAAGCAATACTCAGCCATCTCTTGATAAATAAATGTGATTTAGTCATTTGGTTTTAATGTGTGCAAATAGAACAATCTTGTATTAACTTAATGTTAAATTCCAAATTCTAGTTGGAATCTAAATCGGTAATTATCAGAATTAAATAATGATATATCAGTTTGCCATTTTACTTTATGGCCTACAATATATTTAGATAAACACAAAGTATATTCATTAGTATTCGTCAAATTTGAACTTTTTGTCCCCGCCTGCACATTTGTTAGTCTCGCTGCAATTTCAAAATTGTTATCGAATAGGTATCCAATTTGTCCAACAATTCCATTACCAATTATAAATGCATAATCTTCGTTGCTCACCGTTCTATTGGCATATTCAGACATTATGCTCCACCCTTCGTACTTAAACATTAAGTCGATAAAGAATGTATTTAAATCAGCGGTCAGCGGGTTTACGTTGCCCAAGCTGTCTGTCATTGTTTGAAAAGACCCCAATTGCCCTCCTGTTCTATTGGTTTGCTTATTGACGCTATATGTGGTTCCGATTGCAAGTTTTGGTTTTTCTTCTCTAGCCAAATCAGATCCGAAGTAATCTCCTTTTTTTGCGAAATTGCCAAAGGGATAAAATTCCAATCTGCCTGTATAACAAAGCCCTCCCACATTGCTGGCTGTAATATTTCGCCCTTCTCCGGTTGATATAGCTGCGGCTATACGTACAGGTATAGAAGCAATTTCCTTCTTAATATGGTATTGAACACCAAAATCACGATCTATATTAAATCTGCTGTTGACTAAACTTCGATCTACAAACTGAAGCGCTTGAGAAGAAATTACCCTTTCTCTGTTCCCCGGTAATTTGGTTTGTCCAAACCAAATTGTATGTCCTTTCGCAACATGATATTTCAACACTGCATCCAGAACCATTTTTGACGCATTATTCACTTGAATCTCATCTCTCCTGTTCCCTATATCTCTATTACTGAAACCAATCTCTAATTTGTATTCGAATTTTGGATCGTGTAAATGTCCTCCAAACTTCAATCTCATTCTTCTGACCATTGCTCTTATATCTTCATTAGATCCATCAAAGTTATTGTCGTATGTAAATAAACTCTGAGCTCTAAAACTCATTTTAACCAATGAGGACCCATCTTCTGTTTGAAAGCTCAATCCTTTATCCAAAGTGGGGAAGCTTGTCTGAGAAAAAGCCAAAAGGCTAGTGCATATGCTAAAAACAATCAGTACGATTTTTTTCATGCCGCAAAAAAGTTACGCCAATGTTAACTTAATGTTATGAGCAGATGTAATTATTGCTAATTTCATAACATTAGTTCCACAACACAATATTTTATTAATAATATCGCAATATGAATTTAACAGTCCGCCCTGCCGAAGTGGCAGATGTTCCATCACTCTTAAATCTGGTTAAAGAATTGGCTCTGTATGAGAGAGCTCCAGATGAAGTAAGCAATACAGAGGAAAGGATGACTAAGGATGGTTTTGGTGAGCAAGCTTTATTTAAAGCTTTTGTTGCTTTAGGGGGGGATGACATTATTGGTATGGCCATTTGCTATTTCAGATACTCAACAT
Organism: uncultured bacterium; assembly: GCA_965368435.1. Lineage (GTDB taxonomy): Bacteria > Bacteroidota > Bacteroidia > NS11-12g > UBA9320 > JAHEKB01. The sequence continues at coordinate 1,402 of CBDUMX010000100.1, read as the reverse complement.
GGAAAGGCAAAGTACTCTATCTTGAAGATCTATATGTTAAAGAATCAAAGCGCGGTCTAGGTGCTGGAAAGGCTTTGTTTGAGCGATGTATAGACTATGGTAAAGAAACTGATTGTGTGAGAATGAGTTGGCAAGTATTAGACTGGAACACCCCATCAATAGATTTTTACAATAAATACGGCACGCTAATTGAAAATGAATGGTTGAACTGTTCACTAGATTTAATTGTTTAAATTTTTCATTCAGCTGCTCGATTCTATAGTATGGCCTCTGGTCATTATCACTGCTATATGGCTCGCTTTCTTTCTCAATCACGGTTATGATTTAGATTTGAATTACTACGGGATGCGTCCTCATGAATTTAGAGGTCTGTTAGGAATATTCAGCATGCCTTTGCTTCATGGAAACTTTGATCACCTATTCTCTAATTCAATTCCATTATTGGTTTCATTGGCGTTTATCTTTCAGTACTTTAAAAGTACCAAATGGAAAATCATATTATCAATCTATCTGTTCTCAGGAATTCTATTGTGGTTTATTGGCAAATCTCCAAGCAATCATATCGGTGCCTCAGGCTTGGTTTACGGTTTTATAGCCTTTTTAATTACTCATGCATTTATTAATAAGAACAAACAAACCATTGCAGCCGCGTTTATTCTGATCTTTCTCTATGGGAGTTTGATCTATGGTATTTTCCCCGACTACGGTAGATTGATAGGTAAAAATATAAGCTGGGAAGGTCACTTAGCTGGAATGTTGATTGGGATAATTGTGGGCTTTGTATTTAGAATGTACGGGCCACAAAAAATTGTTTATGACGATGAGGATGATGACGAAGATTATCCTTGGTTTCCGGACGAAGAGGCTGAACACGACAATGAAACTGTTCACTACCATTATCATTTTAAATCAAAAGACAATAATTCTACTTCTTAAATTGGGCGATGCGCCTAATTCTTCTCGTATCTATTCTCTGCCTTCAATACTCCTCTAATTCTTGGGGTTTTAAATCGCATAAATCAATAAATTTTCAGGCTGTTTTTCTTTTGCCCGATCCCTTATATTCCTTCTACAGAGACAATATTAACCAAATAGAAGAATGGGCTGTTAAAGCTGATCAAAGAAGGTATATAGTTGAAAGTGAAGGTCCAAAGCACTTTATTGATATTGACATCTACGAATCTAGCCTACCTTTAGATACTATTGCCATCAGTTTCGACTCTGCCTGCAGACTCTTTACCGAAGACAGCATAATGAAACACGGTTGTTTAGCTTGGAACATCATGTGGGTATACTATTCACTAATCAAGGCAATGAAGCAAAATGAAATTCAACGAATTATTGCATTAAGCGCAGATCTTGGTCATTATATCGCGGATGCGCATGTCCCATTACATACTAC
>CBDUMX010000099.1:0-8059 GCA_965368435.1 uncultured bacterium | reverse complement strand
GTAAATAAAATGATACATTTTGCTTTCAATGTGCTACAAATAAAGGGAATATTCATCGAAACTATTTAAGTTTGCCGACCGATGGTCAAGACATCAATTCCAATGGTGAATTTATACAGTCAATACCTACCCATAAAGTGGGAAATTGACGCCGCAATACTGCAAATTGTAGAATCCACCCAATTCATAAATGGCCCAGAAGTCAAGATATTTGAAGACCGGCTGGCAGAGTACCTAGGCGTAAAACACGTAATAGCTTGCGCTAATGGTACGGATGCCTTGCAATTGGCATTTATGGCTTTAGGTCTTGAAGAAGGCGATGAAGTAATCACACCCAGTTTTACCTATGCTGCGACAGCAGAAATTTTAGGTCTTTTAAAACTTGTTCCAGTTTTTGTTGACGTAGATCCTAAAACCTTCAACATCGACCCAAAGAAATTAGAAAAAAGCATAAGCGCTAGAACCAAGGCTATATTGCCTGTGCATCTCTTCGGTGGAGTTTCCGATATGGAGGCAATATTAAACATCACCAAGAAGTACGGTTTGTATGTTATAGAAGATAACGCCCAAGCTTGTGGTGCCGAATATGTCTTTAAGAATGGCAAAACGCTAAAATCTGGCGCTATCGGAGATATGGGAACTTTGAGTTTCTTCCCTTCAAAAAATTTGGGTTGCTTTGGCGATGGTGGTGCAGTGATGACCAATAATGATGAATTGGCTGCCAAAACTAGAATGATAGCCAAACACGGTCAATCAAAGAAATATCATCACGATGTGCTTGGGTGCAATTCGAGATTAGATACTATTCAAGCAGCCGTTCTGAATGTCAAGTTGAAATACCTCGACAATTTCAATGCTAAAAGAAATATAGCAGCCGCAAATTACTATCATATGCTGGCTGGTGTTGACAATGTAATACTGCCAGAGAACCCTGGATACAGTACGCATGTCTACCATCAATTTACTATTAGATATACTGGCAATAGAGATGCCCTTCAAGAGTATTTGAGCCAGCAAGGCATTAGCAGTGTGGTTTATTATCCAATTCCACTGCATATGCAAAAGGCCTTTATGAATATCCAGAATAGAAAAGGTGAATTAATAGAAACTGAAATTATAAAAGATCAGGTTTTGTCGCTACCAATCGACACTGAAATCACTATAGAACAACAAGAATATATTTGTACAACCATAAAAGAATTTAATACCAAATGAAAATTGCAGTAGTTGGAACAGGTTATGTAGGCCTGGTATCAGGAACATGTTTTGCCGAATCAGGAAACCATGTAACCTGTGTAGACATTGATGAAAGCAAAGTAAACAGTCTAAAAAATGGGAAAATCACCATTTATGAACCTGGCTTAGAGCATCTATTTGAAAGAAATCTAAAGGAAGGAAGACTGTTCTTTACCACTGATTTAGCAGAAGCTATTGAAGATGCTAGCATAATATTCTTGGCCTTGCCAACACCTCCGGGTGAAGATGGATCAGCAGACTTGTCCTATGTTTTAGGTGTTGCTGAACATCTTGGAAAAATCATGAAAGAATATAAAGTTATAGTAGATAAAAGCACCGTTCCTGTTGGAACAGCTGAAAAAGTACATGCCGCTATAGCTGCAAATTATACTGGTGATTTCGATGTAGTTTCTAATCCAGAATTCCTGAGAGAAGGTGTTGCCGTTGATGATTTCATGAAGCCAGATAGAGTTGTAGTAGGATGCAGTTCTGCAAGAGCTGAAAAATTAATGGGCGATTTATACGCTCCATTTGTTCGTCAGGGAAATCCCGTGATTTTTATGGATGAGAAATCTGCGGAGCTTACTAAGTACGCAGCTAACTCATTCCTAGCTACTAAAATCACTTTCATGAATGAAATTGCTCGTGTTTGTGAATTGGTTGGTGCTGATGTAGATAAGGTGCGTAAAGGAATCGGAACGGATAGCAGAATAGGTAATCGCTTCTTATTTCCAGGTATTGGATATGGCGGTTCTTGCTTCCCTAAAGATGTTAAAGCTTTGGTAAGAAGTTCAGCTCAAGTTAATTATGACTTTAAAATCTTAAATGCTGTTGAAGAAGTTAATGAGGATCAAAAGACCTATTTAGTTCCTAAAATCAAGAAGCATTTTGGAGATATAAAAGGAAAGAAATTTGCTCTTTGGGGATTAGCATTTAAGCCAAACACTGATGATATCAGAGAAGCACCGGCATTATACATTATTGATGAATTAACAAAAGCTGGAGCAACAGTAGCGGCATTTGACCCAGAGGCTATGCCTAATGTAAAATCGGTTATTGGAGATAAAATTGAATATACTACTGATATGTATTCAGCTTTAAGCGATGCCGATGCATTGATAATCGCAACTGAATGGAATGAGTTTAGAAACCCTAATTTTGACAGAATCGGGCAAAGCATTAAATCTAAAGTAGTATTTGATGGAAGAAACGTTTGGTCGCTTGATAAGATGAAAGAATTGGGTTACACTTATTACTCGGTTGGTAGAGAAACAATAAAATGAAAAAAGTACTTATAACTGGTGGAGCGGGTTTTTTAGGTTCCCATTTATGCGATCGATTTATAGCCGAAGGCTTTCATGTGATTGCAATGGACAATCTGATCACTGGCGACCTCAAAAACATCGAACATTTAATGCCCCTAGAGCATTTTGAATTCTATCACCACGACGTAAGTAAATTCATACATATACCCGGAGAGTTAGATTATGTTTTGCATTTCGCATCTCCAGCTAGCCCTATTGACTATTTAAAAATCCCTATCCCAACCTTAAAAGTTGGTTCTTTAGGAACACATAATTGCCTCGGTCTTTCACTTGCGAAAAATGCTAGAATGCTTATTGCTTCTACATCTGAAGTATATGGAGACCCATTGGTGCACCCACAAAATGAAGACTATTGGGGAAATGTAAACCCTGTTGGACCACGCGGTGTGTACGATGAAGCCAAAAGGTTTCAAGAGGCCATGACTATGGCTTATCACACCTACCACAATGTTGAAACGCGCATAGTAAGAATATTTAATACTTACGGACCAAGAATGCGACTCAACGATGGAAGAGCACTGCCAGCATTTATTGGTCAGGCTTTAAGAGGTGAAGATATTACCGTTTTTGGCGATGGTAGTCAAACACGCTCATTCTGCTATGTAGATGATTTGGTGGAAGGAATTTACAGATTGCTGTTCAGTGACTATGTCTATCCGGTTAACATCGGAAATCCCGATGAAATATCAATCTTAGACTTTGCAAATGAGATTATAGAACTAACTGGAACAGATCAAAAGATAGTATTCCAACCACTACCTAAAGACGATCCTAAACAGCGCAAGCCAGACATTACAAGAGCTAAAGAAATACTGGGATGGGAACCAACAATCAGCCGAAAAGACGGCTTAAAGGTGACCTATGACTACTTCAAAAATCTTCCAAAAGACGATTTGTATAAGTACGCATATCCTAGGGAATTCACTAAAAAATGAACGACTACTTTGCACATGAAACAGCCGTCATAGACGAGAACGTTAGCATAGGTGCAGGGACAAAAATTTGGCACTTTAGCCATATCATGCCTTATAGTATCATAGGCGAAAATTGCAATCTCGGTCAAAATGTGGTGATTTCGCCCCAAGTAAAACTCGGTAATAATGTAAAAGTTCAAAATAATGTCTCTATCTACACTGGTGTAATCTGTGAAGATGATGTTTTCATTGGACCTTCTGCAGTCTTTACCAATGTTATTAATCCGAGAAGTGCAGTAATAAGAAGAGATCAATACAGCTCCACCATAGTGAAAAAAGGAGCTACCATAGGAGCCAATTCTACCATTGTCTGCGGCAACACATTAGGTCGCTATTGCTTTATTGGCGCTGGTGCTGTGGTTACATCTGATGTTGAAGATTTTGCTTTGATGATAGGCAATCCGGCTAAACAGAGTGGGTGGATGAGCAAACACGGTCACAAGCTGGAATTTGATACTAAAGGAATTGCCATTTGTCCAGAAGGCAAGGATAGCTATAGATTAATCAATAATAAAGTAGAGAGCGATGAGTAAAATTCTTGTAACAGGTGGACTTGGATATATTGGCAGTCATACTGTTGTAGAATTGCTAGAGCAAGGATATGAAGTTGTAGTAATCGACAACCTGTCAAATTCTCAAGAAAGCGTAATCGACGGTATTAAGAGCATTAACCAAAAGGCGTTCAAATGGTATAATACCGATATAAATGATAAAGTAGAGCTTCAGGCAATTTTCAAGTCTGAAAACATAGATGCTGTAATACATTTTGCTGCTTTCAAAGCCGTTGGGGAGTCGGTTGAGAAACCATTGCTATACTTTAATAATAATGTGAGTGGCCTTATTAATCTGCTAGAGGTGATGCAGGAATATGATGTAAAATCAATAGTTTTCTCTTCTTCCTGCACTGTTTATGGGGATACTAAAAAATCTCCAATCACCGAAGAACATCCTCGAACCTCTGCTATTTCGCCTTATGGCACTACCAAAATTATTTGCGAAGAGATACTTGAAGACTGTGCGAGACATGGCAACTTCAAAGTGATTTCTCTGAGATATTTTAATCCGGTTGGGGCACATCCATCTGCGCAGATTGGCGAATTACCCATTGGAGTGCCCAATAATCTAGTGCCTTATATATGCCAAACTGCAGCGGGTATCAGAGAGAAACTCACCATTTTTGGCAATGATTATAATACTGCTGATGGAACTAATATCAGAGATTTTATACATGTTGTTGACTTAGCAAAAGCCCATGTAAAAGCAGTAGATCAAGTGCAAAAGCAAAAAGACAATTTTGATATTTTTAATCTGGGGACTGGCAAAGGACATTCAGTGCTAGAAGTAGTTAAAGCATTTGAAACTGCGAATTCACTTAAGCTAAATTACGAATTTGGTGGGCGACGCAAGGGTGATGTAGAACAGATTTGGGCAGATGCCAGCAAAGCTAAAAACATTTTAGGCTGGAAAGCAGAACTCAATCTCAGTGATATGATGACAAGCGCCTGGAAGTGGCAGCAGGCTTTAGATAAATAGCTCGATAAGGAAGTAGTCCACAAGTCTATTCCACTCTCACTACTTCATTTTCAATTTATTATGTATCAATAAGTGCTCAATTGCTTCGCAGTGGTGCATCTCTTGTCGGTATCTCACTGCAATTTATTTCTATATTCGTTACCCAAGCACCTCCTATCATGAAAACCTTCAGACTAATCTTAAGTTCTATTGCACTTCTTTTTTTAAGCGCTAATGTAAATGCAACAACCATCACCAACAGCTGCACTATTGCTGGTGACACCTCTGTTTGCGAACAAGAGGTTGTAAGTTATACATCAGGCTATTCCGGTGCATATTCATACCAGTGGACCGCTTTTGGTGGCGCTATTTCAGGAAGCAATACCAACCCATCAGTGACCGTCAATTGGTCCTATACTGGAAGTGGTCAATTAGCCGTGATTATAAAAGATTCTCTTAATACTGTGGTATGTAGTAAGCTTATAAATGTAACTATTCACCCCCTCCCTCAACCAGAAATAACTGCTGATTTTGAATCAGATTGCAGAGGCGATAAGGGAGCTGGAGGCAATCCTGACGATGAAGAAACTAGCTGCGTTCAAGTCTGCGATTCAACTTGGGTGAAGTATAGCACCCCATTAAATGCAGGTAGCACCTACACTTGGATAGTAGATGGCACTGTGGTTTATTCCAGTTCTGCAAATACTGCAGACGTATACTGGACAACTCTCGGGATAGGCACCGTTACGGTAATCGAGACCAATGCCTTTGGTTGCAGTGCAGAGCATGAAATATGTGTAGAAGTAATACCCAGACCAGTTGCCAAGTTCAAAACCATACCCACTGATGTATTCGGCACTATAACTGTTTGTTTAAATCAGGACGTTTTATTCTTTAATCAATCTCATGATAATGGCGGGAGTCCGATAACTTCCTATGAATGGATTTATGGCGATGGTGATAATGACCTATTCACTCCTCCTGATAGCGGACATACCACTCATGCTTACGCTTCATCAGGAACATATACCGTTCATTTAGTTGTTGTAAATGAATGTGGGTGTAGAGATACGGCGAGTATTGAAGTTGTTGTTCTGGATGAACCAGGACCAGATATTACATGCATTTCAACCGTTTGCCCAGGCACAGTTATGACCTATACAACCAGTGCTAGTTGTCCGGGCTATAGTTGGTCGGTAAGCAATGGTACAATTTTAGGTTCTTCAACTAATCAAACAGTAAGTGTTCAATGGGGAAGCAATGGACCAGCAATTTTAACTTTAGACATAGACACTTGCAGCTCTTATTGTCCTACGCCAACTTCTATTATAGTGCCATTAATTCCCAGCAATGCAAGTATTGCTGGAGATACACTAGTGTGTGAATACACTTGTAATACCTACTCTTTGGATTGTTCAATTCCGGTTGACAGTATAATATGGCATGTTCCTCCAGGCTTGAGTATTATCGGCGACACCATTAACGTGCATGAATTAACTATTTGCGTGGGTGCTGCTAGTTCTAGCGGAACAATTTGGGTGGAATATTTTCACAATACAAATGGATCTACCAATGAATTGAATTGCGGCGGAAATGCGTATTTACCATTGCATGTTAGACCAAATTTATCAATCCTTGGTCCAGCAAAATACTGCGAAAACGAAAGTTTTGCCTTCTATGTACCTGGACCAAGTGGTAATATCTCATGGACGCTCACAAATGCAACGGGAACGACCACTTATCTATCGTCTATACTGCCAGCAACCAGTCCATTAACTGGTACTTGGTTCTGGGGTCCAGGGACTTTTGTGCTTACGGCTAATGACCTGTCAAACAAATACTGCAATCCTAAAGTGACCAAAATCATTACGGTTAACCCATCGCCACCACAGCCTGTAATCATTGGACCAGATAGTGTTTGTCCAAATTCAACACATAATTATTCCGCTACTTTATCCAATTCTAATCATGCAGCGAGTTGGAATGTAGTAGGAGGAACCCCAGCCTCTGGCAATAGCTCTTCTATAAATATCACTTGGAATAGTACTGGTCCATACATTGTTTATGCAACTGAAGTTGACCCAAGTACTGGCTGTAAAAGCGTAGCTGATACTATGATAGTTCAAAGCTTATTGCCACTAACTGCAGCTATAATCAATGGCCCCGACAGTGTTTGTGGTAATGGCATGGCTAATTACTCAAGCCCTAGTCCAGCAGACACTTATTATTGGACGATCAACTCGCCTTCATCTGCCAGTGTAAGTGCAGGCCAGCATTCTAATGCTATACAGATTCAAGCCAATAATACAACCGGAACTGCATGGCTAGTATTAACCCGAACTTTATGCTCTCAGACCCGAAAAGACTCTGTACTCATATACATTATTCCTCCTCCGAGTCCGAGCATTACCGCTCCTGCTGTAGTTTGTCAAAACGCCAACTTCAGTGTGAGCACAAGTACAAGTGCAAGCAGCTATTCTTGGAATTTTGGAGATGGCAATACAGCAAGTGGAGCTAGCGCAACGCACAGCTATGATTCTTCTGGCAGCTTTGTAATCACTTTAACTGTTAATTACGGTGGCAGCTGCCCAGTAAGTGCCACTGCAACTAAAAGTATCAGTGTTAACCCAGCGCCTGTGGTTAATATATCCACTGGCGACCCGACATTATACTGCACTCCTATAAGTTCTATATCAACCAGTATGACAATGTCGACTTCAGTTGGCACAACTTCTTGCACTTGGTATAAAGCACCATCTACCGCTCTTTCCAGCAGTTCTAGCTATACCGCTACTAGCATTGGCTCATATTATGCAGTTTGCACCAACACCTATGGCTGCTCTGACACCAGTAACTTCATAGTAATTGATACTATGAGTTGCGATACCTGTAACCCAGAACCATACAATTTGCGATTCGATAAATTTAGACTGGGATGCAATACAGATAGCTTTGTATATATCTCGAGCAATGTAAGCTCACACAGCTGGAATTTTGGCGATATTTATAATC
>CBDUMX010000098.1:0-8077 GCA_965368435.1 uncultured bacterium | reverse complement strand
TTTTAAAATTATTGTTAACAACTCACTAGAGTTTTCATTACATTTGCAGCCACTTTTAGAAAATGGACTTAGTTAAACACATAGAAGCAAGCCAAATCAGAACTGATCTTCCAGAATTCAGCAGCGGAGACACGGTATCTGTACATTATAAAATTAGCGAGGGCAATAAAGAGCGTATCCAGGTATTCCAAGGTACGGTTCTTCAAACAAGAAATAACGGCTTAGACGCTACCTTCACAGTTAGAAAAATTTCTAGTGGAGTTGGAGTTGAGCGTATTTTCCCTTTGAACTCTCCTAATATTGACAAAGTGGTCGTCGACCGTAAAGGTAAAGTTAGACGGGCAAGAATTTTCTACTTGAGAAAAAGAACTGGTAAGAGTGCCAGAATCAAAGAAAAAAGATAAGACAATTCGATATTCACAAAAAGTCCCAGTCTACTCGACCGGGACTTTTTTTTTGCCTAATAAGTTTTTAGTATAGAATAAAATATAAATTTTTGTCGCCTTTAAGGCTGCCAAACGCACAAATGGAAATATCAACAAAATACGACCCAAGTGGGATTGAAGAACAATGGTACCAGCAATGGCTAGACCACAAGCTTTTTAAATCAGAACCAAATGATAAAGAAGCTTATACTATAGTCATTCCTCCTCCTAATGTTACAGGTATCTTGCACATGGGCCATATGCTCAATAACACTATACAAGACATCCTTATCCGCAGGGCAAGAATGCTTGGCAAAAATGCATGTTGGGTTCCAGGTACAGATCACGCCTCTATAGCAACTGAAGCTAAAGTGGTTAACCTCCTAAAAGAAAAAGGATTGAGCAAGGAGGATGTTGGACGCGAAAAGTTTTTAGAGCACGCCTTTGAATGGAAAGATAAATACGGAGGGATTATCCTCGATCAACTCCAAAAATTAGGTTGCAGTTGTGATTGGGATAGAACGCGCTTCACTATGGAAGAATCTCTCTCTGAAGCGGTTATCAAGGTTTTTGTTGATCTTTATGAACGCGGATATATATATCGCGGCACTAGGATGGTGAACTGGGATCCTGTAGGCAAAACAGCCCTCAGTGATGAAGAAGTTAATCACCAAGAGCAACAAGCAAATCTATACTTCATTGCATATCCTCTAAGTGATGGCAGTGGAAATATAACTATAGCAACTACCAGACCTGAAACCCTGCTAGGCGATACTGCCGTATGCGTTAATCCGAACGACGATAGATTTAAACACCTTATTGGCAAAGAATGTATTGTACCCGTTGTTAAGCGCAAAATCAAAATTATTGCCGATGATTATGTAGACATGGAATTCGGGACTGGAGCATTAAAAGTTACACCAGCCCACGATATTAATGATTACGAGCTCGGACAAAAACACAATCTGCCCCTCATAGATATTTTCGAAGATGATGGAACTATGAGCCCTGCCGCCGAGCACTATATAGGCGAAGACAGATTTGAAGTTCGCAAAAAAATCACTGCTCAATTGGAAGAAAATGGGCAATTGGTGAAAATTGAACAAATCACTAATAAAATTGGACTTAGCGAGAGAACCCAAGCTCCAATAGAACCTAAACTCTCAACCCAGTGGTTCGTGAACATGGAGAAATTCATGCAAGACCACCCAGAAGCCTTGAGTAAGGTAATGGACGATACTATTTCCATTTTCCCAGCTAAGTATAAAAACACTTACCGCCATTGGTTAGAAAACATTAAAGACTGGTGTATTTCTAGACAGTTGTGGTGGGGACATAGAATCCCGGCATGGTACACTCCTCAGGGTGAGATAATAATAGCAGAAAACGCAACTGAGGCATTAAAAAAAGCTCAAGCTACTAATCCAACCCTGACTGCAAAAGACTTAAGGCAGGATGAAGATGTACTAGACACATGGTTTAGTTCGTGGTTGTGGCCTATCAGTGTATTTGATGGATTTAAAGATAGTGGTCAAGAAGAGTTAGACTACTACTATCCTACTTCAGACTTAGTAACAGCCCCTGATATCTTATTCTTCTGGGTGGCAAGAATGGTTATGGCAGGCTACGCTTATAAAGGCGAAAAACCCTTTCAAAGGGTCTACTTCACCGGCATTGTTCGCGATAAACAGCGACGAAAAATGTCGAAATCGCTTGGTAACAGCCCCGATCCTATCTCACTAATGCAAACATTTGGAACCGATGGTGTGCGTATGGGATTAATGCTCAGTGCGCCAGCTGGTAATGATTTGCTATTCGACGAAGCATTGTGTGAACAAGGCAGAAACTTCTGCAATAAACTTTGGAACTCATACAGATTGATTAGTTCTTGGGAGACAAGTCCAAGCAGAACTCAGTACTATACAGAAAATGCTGATAAATGCCATTTGTGGATGCACTATAAGCTGGCCACATCAATTTCAGAAATCAATAGAAACTTTGATGAATTTAGGATTTCCGATGCCCTAATGGAGTTGTACAAACTCACCCGCGATGATTTTTCGTCATGGTATTTAGAAATGCTGAAACCAGAGTATGGACAACCAATTCCAAAAGAAGATCTTTTAATCATTAAGAAAAACTTTGAGATGATACTCGAGTTATTGCATCCCTTTATGCCATTTATAACCGAACATCTGTGGCAAAACTTAGCGGTAAGAAATAAGGAGTTCATCAATCAACAAACTTGGCCAGTGCTTACAGCAAGTGAATATGGCATTCACTCCAATGTATTTGAATTAATTTCTGAAGTTAGAGCTTATAGAAATGAAAATAGTATTTCTCCTAAGATCAGCGCTGAGATCGGTATAAACGCTAATAATACAGACATATATCAACAAGCCGAAGGAGTAATCAAAAAGCTGGCTAATAGTAACATTAACTTCAACAGCTCAGCAGGAAGTAAGGTTTTAGTTGGCACCGACGAAGTATTTATCCATTTTGAAGACATAGAACAAAGCATTGATATAGATAAAATCAAAAGTGAGGTTAAGCGCTTAGAAGGCTTTTTAATTGGTATAGACAAGAAGCTTCAAAATGAAAAATTTATGGCAAATGCCAAAGCTGATGTTATCAATCGCGAAAAACAGAAGCAAGCAGATACCTTGTCTAAATTAGCTGCTTTGAAATCGCAATTGGAAGGCTAGTTTTCTTCAGAACGATTATTTGAGCATATTGATAGCTCTTTTTAATGTTTTATAAGTTTAGATAAGAGTTCAGCTTTATTTTTGAACCAACACGGTGAAGAAACTCCATCTATTATTTATCCGATCTTTTATTGGTCCTTTTATAGGAACCTTCTTCATTTCCCTATTTCTGTTTTTAATGCAGACTTTGTGGAAATACCTAGAAGATTTAGTAGGTAAGGGGTTGGGATTCTCGGTAATATTTGAATTCATTTTTTACTTCGCAATTCACCTTATTCCACTAGCCTTACCATTGGCAATACTGCTGTCATCTATAATGACATTTGGAAACCTAGGAGAGCGATATGAATTGGTAGCTATTAAATCAGCGGGCGTCTCACTACTCAGATCTATGCGTCCAATGTTCATAGTGAGCATTATGCTTGCCATAGCGGCCTTTTACACTGCAAACTACTTTATTCCCAAGGCAAATTTGAGCTGGGGAGCTCTGTTATACGACGTTACTAATAAGAAACCTGCACTGAATATTACAGCCAATGCCTTCTACAAAGACATAGATGGTTATGCGATAAGAGTAGGTAAGAAACACGACGACAATCAAACAATAGAAGATATCTTAATCTATATTGATGACAGGATTAAGAAAGGCAACAATAACATACTCTTAGCTAAAAAAGGTAAGATGTATATTACTGACGATGAGCGATTTATGATACTAGAATTGGAAGACGGGATTAGGTATCAGGAATTGGTGAGTGACGATAATTACAAGCAGAAAATGCCACATAACACCATGGAATTCTCGCGGTATGAGATGGCTATAGATCTTTCTGAACTTCAATTCAACAGAACGAAAAAGGAACTATTTAAGGAAGATCATCGCATGCTTAATGTAAAAGAGCTGGATGCCAAAATAGACTCCCTTGAGAAAGTAATTAATAGGAAAAGTGCTAATCTATATAGATACCTCGATCCTTACTTTAATATACCAGACGACAGTATTGTAGTTAAAAGTGACGATGTTGAAGCCCGATTTGAATATCTATTGAGTCTAGCACGAAATAAAACCCCAGAAATTAAAGAGGATACCACCATCAAAGAGCGAGCGCGACCCAATTTATTTAAAAAGGGAGCGGCTGAAACTAAGCGTCCAGATGTTCAGAAAAAATTGAATCGAGAAACGGCACTGTCAAATGCCATTCAGAGCTCTCAAAACATCAATAGAATTAGCAATAACAGCATAGTTGATTCCAAAGACAAGCATGAGCTAAAGGCAAAATACATGGTCGAATGGCACAGAAAATACACGCTTGCAGTTTCCTGTATCTTACTCTTTTTCATTGGTGCTCCTTTAGGCGCTATAATTAGAAAAGGCGGCTTTGGTTTGCCTCTAGTTGTTTCCATTCTGCTTTTCATTGTGTATTACGTTATCAATGTTTTCGGAGAAAAATTAGTAAAGCAAAATCAATTAGGATCCGTAAGCGGTATGTGGTTGAGCACATTTATTCTTTTCCCTTTAGCCATCTTCCTAACTTATAAGGCTAGTACCGATTCAAAATTGTTTGATGCTGATTTTTATAATAGAATTGTTCGATTCTTTAAACGAAAGTGAAAATACTCCAAGTATCAAATAGAGTCCCATGGCCACTGAATGAAGGTGGAACTATTGGAATTTACAATTTCACTAAGGCTTTTGCTGAAGCTGGACATGAAGTTAGCCTTTATTGCTTAGATGGTCTAAAACACAATACCCCTGTAAAAGAAGCAGAAAGAGAACTTTCTAAATACGCTAAAGTATTTATACATCCTATCGACACTGATGTAAAGGTAGATGAAGCCTTCAAAAACTTGCTAGGCGATAAATCTTATAATGTAGAACGCTTCAATAATGAGGTTTTCAAAATAGAACTAGAAGAACTTCTAAGTTCTGAAAAATTTGATGTGGTTCAAATGGAAGGGACCTTTGTTGGTCCATATGTAGATGTAATAAGAAAACATCACAAAGGCCTATTAAGCCTTCGCATGCACAATGTGGAGCATCAAATTTGGCAGCGTTTAGCAGCAAACAGCAAGAATCCACTTAAGAAACAATACCTTAAACTTCTGGCCAAAAGGTTGAGGAAGTATGAGCAACACTTATTGTCGCAAATAGATGTGATAATACCTGTAACTGAAGACGACGCACAAGTGTTTAATACTCTGCAGTCTGGCTTAAAGCAAAAAGTGATTCCTGCTGGAATTGACACTTCCTATTGGGAGTACAAACCGTCTGAAGGTATTTCTGAATGGTATCATTTAGGTTCATTAGAATGGCTACCTAACCAAGAAGCAGTTGATTGGTATTTATCGAAATGGCACCCATTGCTCAAACAGAATTTAAAAGATTACAGTTTCCATCTAGCAGGTAAAGGTATAGATGCTGCTAAATATGAGCATATTGACTCTTGCACGAGCTATCACATAGTTCATGATGCATACTCATTCGTAGCCAATAAAGACATATGTGTTGTTCCTTTACTTTCAGGCAGCGGAATACGTTTAAAAATACTCGAAGCTATGTCGGCCGGAAAACTTGTCATTAGCACGCGCATTGGAGCTCAGGGCTTAAATGTAAGCAATGGAGAGCATTTGCTCATGGCTGACAATGAGGAAGAACTTCTCAATATCATTCGGGATTTAGAAAGCAATGTTTTAGACTTTTCTCAAATAATAAAAAATGCGCGCAGGCTGATAGACGATAAATACAGTATTGAAGCTGCATGTGCAGACCTAACTGACTTCTACCGATCGTATTGAAGGAGCTCTCTTTAATCTGAGCAATCTCAATATTTCAAAAAAAGAGTATTTATAGAGTGTCGCTTTAATGATTGCGAGACCACTGAAATTGTAGGGTGCAAAAAAATACCTTATATATTGAAAAGTAATTCGTTGAATTGTTGAAGAGATATGAATTTTAGATTTAATTTGAGCAGTTTTAGAATTAAAGCATAGAAATGAAATTTATTGTAAATACAGACCAGTTGCTTCACAAACTTCAAGTGATTAGTGGAACCATAGTATCTAAGCCAGTTATCCCTATACTTGATCATTTTTTATTTGATATAGCAGAAGGTAAATTAAGTGTTACAGCTACGGATCTAGAAACTTCGATGAGCACAGAGATGGAAGTACAAGCTGATGAAGACATCAAAATTGCAGTACCGTCAAAACTGTGCATGGACACCTTGAGGTCTTTACCAAATCAACCTGTAACTTTTAGCATTAATAAAGATAATAACAGCGTTGAAATCAAATCTGAATTTGGTAGATATAAACTTATAGGCCAAAACGGAGAAGATTTCCCCCGTATACCGGACACCAATTCCAATAATTCATTTAGCATGCCTGCTGGTGATCTATCATCTTCTATAGCAAAAACTCTTTTTGCAACAGGAACTGACGAGTTGAGATTGAGTCTTACTGGAGTGTATGTTCAATTGGAGAAAGACAATGCAACATTTGTTGCAACTGATGCCAATAGATTAGTAAAAGTTCAGCGCAGCGATGTGAACCCTGGAATTAGTAGTAATTTCATCTTGCCTAAAAAGGCACTTAATCTTTTAAAGGCAAACCTACCTCACAACGAGACCGAAGTTAAAATAGATCTAAATGAGTCTAATGCATTCTTCGCCTTTGATGATGTGACGCTTATCTGTAGACTAATCGACGAAAAATATCCAGATTATAAAGCTGTTATACCAGAAGATAATCCCAATAAGCTGTCTATCTCTCGTCAAGAATTCTTGAACTCTGTAAAACGTATCAGCATATTCGCTAACAAAACAACTAACCAGATAAACATTAAAATCACAGGATCAGAATTGACTATGTCTGCTGAAGACATAGATCTTAGCAATGAAGCTGTAGAACGTTTAGGATGCGATTACGCTGGTGAGGATATGGAAATAGGTTTCAACGCACGTCTATTGCTTGAGATGTTGCAGAATATGAATACACCTCAAATTAGCATAGAATTATCAACTCCAAACAGAGCTGGAATAATACTTCCTTCAGAAAATGAAGACAATGAAAAACTCTTGATGCTTATCATGCCAATGATGATTGCAAGTCAAGTGTAAGTTCAATGTAATTTTAAAAATTACTGACAATAATTCTCTTTTATATGTCTAAACATTTTTATATTTGAGAGACTTAATAGTCAGAAAGCCAATCTAAAGCCTCAGTACTAGGTGCTGGGGCTTTTACTTTTAGTCGGTTTTCGATTTCTGTAAACTCTTGATTAATAAGTACAACCGCATTGCTCGCAGCTATTATCCCCTAGTCAAAATTGTCTTTGGCAACAAACTTTTAGAGATTCAAAAACAGCTATTAAAATTGAAGCTCCCCGACCAAAATATGCTCATTTTGGGTGGTGGCAATGGTGAAATTCTTCCTTTTCTATTCGAAAATTGTCCACAATTGTCCATAGATTATGTGGAAGCTTCAAGTAAAATGCTTGAAATGGCAAAGGCAAATGCTTCCCCTCAACAAAAAATATCCTTTATACATTCAGATAAAATTCCACAGGATAAAGTTTACACTAATTATTATTTCCCATTTGTGCTCGACTGTTTCAATGAAAATGAACTTAAAAAATTAATAGACCAACTCAAACAACAAAAGCATTCTCACCACTTATATATAATCGACTTTTACAAAGCCCAATCTATAAAAAATAAGCTGGTACTTAAACTGTCCATTCTATTCTTCCAACTGACCACAAAACATCGCAATTCTGGCTTGATAGATGTGTTTAAATATGTAGATGATCAAGCTTATAAAGAGTTGAAAACATGCTATTTAAGTAATAAATTCATCAAAGCTAGCTACTTCAAGCTTCTTTCATACTAAACGGCATATTTTTTGAGTTATTGAAAGGAGAATGCTCAGAAATCTAAGAATATATCT
>CBDUMX010000097.1:0-8117 GCA_965368435.1 uncultured bacterium | reverse complement strand
ACATGAATAAAGCAGCATTCAACAAAAACTATTACAATATTTTTAAAGTTTGCACAGACTTTAGACAACGTCTAGAACAGTTACAGCGTCTAAAACCTAATAAGCCGCAATCAAAGCGCAAAAAAGACGTTAAATAATACATGCGAACATTTTTTATAGCTTTTTTACTATTTGCTTCTGTAGGTGCCATGGCGCAGCGTACCGAAGTTAATCCAAATATCAAATGGTCATTTGTTCGATCACAAGAAATTAATTTTCAATCGGGGAGAACCTATCAGTTTGAATTTCCAGCAGAAAAAGGCTATGACTATATATTTAATCTAACGCATAATTTACAAGGAGCCTTTGCAAGCATCAGTGTTTTTGACATGCAGTATCAGCCAGTAGCGGCATTAACAGATTCAGCAAATAATGAAACTATAGATTTGAGTTTTAGGGCAAAAGCAAATGGAACCTATATTGTTGTACTGGCACTGTCGGCAGATGCCCAAGATGCTATATTACCAACTACCCTTTCACTTGTTCGTAGACCAATAGTGAGGTATTGAGCTAAGACCAGAAGGTAAAGCTATCACCCCTCAGCCCTAATCTTAAAGTTTCTAAAGGTATGACTTCATTAGGAGCGATATTGCCGAGATTTACATTGTACCCGTACAATTTCAAGAACCACACTTGCTGTGCTTTTTGTGGTGCTTCCCACAAAATAGTGTCTTGAGGAATTTTCGTCAATATTTCTTCAATTAAGCCGGATCTCACTTCCCCAGATTTTCTGAAGATACCAACGGTACCGCTTTCACGGGCTTCCGCTATAACTTTCCATGCACCTGCGTCAATTTCAGATTGCATCATGTTAATCCACTTATAGGGAGGAATGATTTTTTCAGCATCTTTAGAGCCAACTTCGCTTAATACAGTATAATTTTTGGCGAGAGTTCTGATATAGCCACATTTTTCTTCTTCTGATATTTCAATTGAACCATCAGATACTTCGGCATGTGTGATATTGAACTTGTCTAACAACTTCATGTAATCATTAAATTGTCCTCTTATCACAAATGCTTCAAATAGAGTCCCTCCAAAATAAACTGGAATTTTTGCCTCATGGTACAGTTTGATTTTATCGCTCAGGTTTGGTGTAACGGCTGACGTTCCAAATCCCAATTTAATAATGTCTGTATAATCCTCCGCAACGCTTAAGAAATTTTCAACTTCATTAAGACTTAGGCCTTTGTCCATCACCATGGTCATGCCACTTTGCCTTGGCTTTACGGTGCGTTTAGGTAAATTCTTTAATTGGAATTCTGGATTGATCATAGATTATTTTAAGAGGTACAAATCTATAATATTTGTCACAGTTTCATTGTTTTCCGTAAAAGGAGCGTATTCATATAGTAAAAAATACTCCTCTGCATTTAGTTCTAAAGCTTGATGCAAATAATTATAGGCACTTTCATATTCGCCAATTTGAAATAGGTAAGAGGATATTCGGTAGAAATATCTGTAGTCACCATTGTTTTTAGAAAGTTCATCTACAAGTAGGCTAATAGCGTGTTCTGTTTCTTTAAAATGCACCATAGCATGAGAGTAATCCAAGGCAATTTCCATGGTTGTACTGTCTATTTCTAATGCTTTATTGTAGTGGAAGAAACAGGGATCCTTCTTATCCATTAATAAATACAATTCTGCAAGTTCGATATGATATAGACATTCATAGGGGTCTATATCAATTGCCTTTAGAATGTTTTTTTCAGCTTCTCTATAGCGCTGTTGTTTTTTGTATATTAATCCTAATCCATAGAAGGCGTCGGATAAGTACTTATCAATTTTGAGCGCTTTGAGGTAGTAATACTTCGCTGAATTATAGTTTTCTAGATGTTCAAAACACTCAGCGATATTGCAGTATACCTCAGCATCCGTAATATCATTATCTAAAGCTTGGTTAAAGAACTCAATTGCTTCTTCGTATTGGTTTAATTCCATCAGGCAATTGCCTTTACCCAAGAATCCCATGCTATTGTATTCGTCGATGGCAATACAGTATTCAAATGCATCTAGGCCTTTGGTGTATTCTTCTAGTTTTTGATAACAGTATCCGAGAAAATACCAAGAGGTAAAACTGTAGGGTTGGTGATTGATTAATCTCTCAATGAAAGGAATAATTAGTTTGGTGAAATTAAAATCGCAGAAAAGTTTAACTAAGTCTGGCAACATAGTCTCGCCCACATACATGTGCTCCGGATAAATGGTGAGATAACTTACCGCTTTCTCTGGTTTGTTCAACATGAAGTGCACTCGGATGAGTTCAATAATTACATCGTCAATTTCAAAATCTGCTTTAAGCGCAATGTGATAATAATCAACAGCTCGCTTGTACTGCATACTTTGGTTGTAACAGTCGCCAAGTAATTTTGATATTTCAGGATTATTAGGCTCGATACTTTGGGCTTCCTCTAAAATCTTGATAGCGTTTTTAATATCTTTTTTGTTGAGAAGTACCTCTGCTTTTTTTACTTGATAGTAGTTTTCATAAGGGAAAAGTGTGAGTCCAAAACTGATGGCTTTCCATGCCTTATTCAATTCTTCAATCTCAAAGTAATACTCTATGATTTCTTCCAAATCATCCGTGTCGTAGAAGAAGCGTTCACCGCTTTCTAAACGCCGTTCAAAATCTCTTACTCTTTGATGTATGTTATCGTTGTAATTTTCTTCTGAATCCATCTATCACTCTCTTCTTAAACAAAGCTACTTCATTGTTGATTATTTAACATGTGTAATAGTGCGTAATAGTTTTATTTTGCCAACATATTATCCGCAATGAAACACAATTTATTATTCGTTATTTTAAGCCTTGCATTCTATTTTTCACATGGTCAAATTCGCAGCCAAGCTCCTTGGCAACAACAAGTATCATACCACATTGAAGTAGAATTAGATGATGTGGCACATCAGCTTCAAGCCAACTTGAGTTTGAAATACACAAATAATTCAAATGACACCCTCGAGGCTATATATTTTCACTTATGGCCTAATGCGTATAAGAACACAAACACAGCCTTTGCCAAACAACAATTAGAGAACGGCGATTTAGAATTTCAGTACAGTACTGAAGAGGACAAAGGATTTATTGATGAGCTGAATTTTACTTCATCAGGCAAGGTCTTGCAATGGGCGTATGACAAGAAATATATAGATGTTGCCAAAGTGACACTAGCTATGCCACTTGCCCCTGGTAAAACAGTGGTAATAGAAACACCATTTGTTGTGAAAATACCAAAGGTTTTTTCCAGATTGGGTCACGATGATCAAGATTACTACATCACTCAGTGGTATCCCAAGCCTGCAGTTTATGATGTGAATGGATGGAATGTAATGCCGTATTTAAACCAGGGGGAATTTTACAGTGAATTTGGGGATTTCACGGTGAGCATATCGCTAGCAGACAATTACGTTGTTGCGGCAACTGGCGAGCTGCAAACTGCTTCGGAGATTGCTTTTAACAGCAAACGCATAGACTACCCTTTAAAACTCGCAGGTGATTCAGTTCCGCCAAGTTCTAAGACAAAAAAGACGATAGTGTACAAAGCAGACAATGTTCACGACTTTGCATGGTTTGCTTCTAAGAATTTCAATATTAAGGAATCAACTGTTGAGATAAACAAAAAGAAGATTACAACAAGAGTGGTGGCTTATGATCCACTTGAGATTCATTTAATTCATATCGCAACGGCGCTCAATTATTATTCAGAGAATGTGGGAATGTACCCATATAGTCATGCTACGGTAGTTAATGGTGAGCTGAAAGCTGGAGGGGGGATGGAATATCCAATGATTACTCTTTGTGATGTTATGAGTGAGGAAGTAATTGTGCATGAAGTTGGACATAATTGGTTTTATGGTATACTAGGGAATAATGAGCGTTCTTATCCTTGGATGGATGAGTCTATAAATAGTTTCTATGATAGCAGGGCTACGGCCGCAGATGGAGCTTCTTCAAAAACCAATGATTTAACATCCAATGTTATGAATTATTTGGTAAAGGATAATGTGCTGAGAAACGAGCATCAGGCCATAGCTGGTCATTCTGCTGATTTTACTTCAATAAATTATGGGGTAAGTGTTTATGGTATAGGATCTAACGCTTTTAGTCATTTACATGCATATTTAGGAGATGCTAAGTTTAAGAAAGCAATGCAAGCTTATTATGAGGAATGGAAGTTTAGACATCCTTTACCTGACGATATGAAAGTGTCTTTTGAAAAGACCTTATCCGAAGATTTTAGTTGGTTTTTTAATGATTTATTGGAGTCAAATAAGGTTTTAGATTATAAACTAAAAAAGAAAGGAACTAAAGTATTATTGAAGAACAAAGGCTCAGTGAAAGCACCTATGCCTGTAGAATTTCAAAATGGAGAGCAGAAAAAGACTTTGTGGGCCGTGGCTGCTCCCGGTCAGACGGTGGAGCTTGTGCCTCCTTTTGCTAGCTACACTTCTATTACTATTGATCCGAACCGGAATACTTTAGATTTATTTCCCGACAATGATAAATGGAAGAAATCGATAGCAATAAAACCATTCATAGGGGCAGATCAGAAAGGAGTAAAAGAGGTATATGCACTACCAGCTCTAGGATGGAATTACTACGACAAATGGATGTTAGGGGCGGCTATTCACAATTACGCTTTTTCTAATAAAGCCCTTCAATATCATGTAGTGCCTCTGTATTCTTTTGATTCAAAGCAATTAAACGGTTTGGCAAAAGTTTCATATACAAAATCTCAAAAAGGCTTAGGTGCATATACTGAGTACGCCTTAGAAGGGCAAAGATTTAGTTGGTCTCAATTGGGCTATAATGAATTCAGTTACCATAAAGTCAATCCCAAGATTACTTTTCATTTGGCCAAAAGCAGGTTAAGAAGCCCGATAAGCAAGGAAGTAAGTATTTCATATGACTATATTGGGTTCAACCCGAATTTTGATTTAGATCAAGACAGGCAAGACAGCCGGAATACAAATTATACTTCTTTAGCGCCTTGGCAATTCATATCTGCTGCATATCAAATAGAAAAGAAAGGTAAAATGAGCGGTTATAAATTTTGGGTAGAGATAGAGCATGGCATAACTACACAAGATATTTATGAAAGCATTGACACATTTAATATTGTTGGTTCCGACACCGTGCGAACTTTACAATTAATCAATACAGATGTCAAGAGTTCAAATCACACAAAACTTACGGCTGTATTGGATATGAAAGTTGACATAGGAATTAAGAAGAAACCTCTAGAGATTAGAACTTTTGTTTCATACTTCTTGGAGGCGCCTGAAGATGGATATTTCAATCACTCTATAACATATACTGGTGAGCGCGCCTTTGTTGCGGACTATAGGTTTCAAGAGTTAAGTATGAATAGAAATGGGAGAGAGGGAATGTTGAGAAATCAAGTGGCTACCAAAGGACATATGTCGAGATTTGTGGGAATACTGGGTCAATCTGATAAATTATTAGCCAATGTGGTAGTAACTGTTCCATTGCCAGGCAAGATTCCACTTCGACCATATGCGGAATTTTTAAGCTATACAGATATTAAAAAAGGTTTTTGGAATGAGGCAGAAGCATCAATGATCTACAATATAGGTTTTGAGTTCAGAGTGATTCCAGACATATTTAGCATTTATTTCAATGTTGCACAACCCAAAGATGTAACGTCAGCTCAAGAGAATAGAGGAATTGATACTTTTATGGAGAGAGTAACTTTTAGTTTAAATCTAAGAGATTTCACACCGCCTAAGATAAAAAGCGGATTGTCGTTCTTTTAGTTAAATATCTCCATTATCTGCAAAAGAGTAATAACCGTCTAAGGTGACTATAATATGGTCAAGGAGTTGTATGTCTAATTGTGAAGCTGCGGACTTCAGTTTTTGGGTTAGTTTAAGGTCGGCATGACTTGGGTTTAAGTTGCCTGAAGGGTGATTATGGCACAGGATGATGCTACATGCGTGATTTTCCAGCGCGGCTTTGAAAATTTTCTTAGGGTCGGCAACTGTTCCACTTATGCCTCCTTCGCTTATTTTATATGGTTTAATAATTTGATTTCTTCGGTTAAGCATCAACATCCAAAACTCTTCGTATGCCTTGCTTTCCAGAGTGGGCCCAAAGAATAAATAAGCATCTTTACTGCTACCTATAAGTTTGATTTCAGCGCTTTCTTCAAATTTGTAGCGTTTAGCCAGCTCGAAGCAAGCTATGATGCTAATAGCTTTTGCTTCCCCTATACCTCTAATGGCGCTGAGTCGGCCAAGAGACAGTTCGTTGATCTTATTTAATTTGTGATCTACTAAAGCAAGAATTTCTCGACTTATTTGTACTGCTGATTTATCTCGAGTGCCTGTAGAAATAATAATAGCGAGAAGTTCTGTGGTACTCAGACTTTCCTTTCCTTTAGATAATAGTCTTTCTCGCGGTTTTTCATCCTGAGCCCAATTTTTAATGGAATTGTTTGCATTCAATTTTCAAGCATAAAAAAATCCAGATGTAAAACACCTGGATTTTAAATATCTTTTGGTCAGCGAATTAAGCTAAGCCATTAACGTGCTTTGAAAGACTGCTTTTAAGGTTTGCTGCTTTGTTTTTGTGAATGATGTTTTTCTTAACCAATCTATCGAGTTTAGAAAAGGTTTCGTTTAACAAAGTCTCTGCTTCTTTCTTTTCAGTGCTTTGACGAACGCGTTTAATCCAGGTTCTCGTTGTTTTATGCTGGTATTTATTGCGCTCAGTTTTTGCCTGATTGCTTCTTATTCTCTTTAATGTGCTTTTATGATTTGCCATTGCTTTTTATTAAAAGGGCTGCGAAAGTAAGAATTATTTATAAAAAATTATATAATAATTCTGCTTTTTGAGTAAGTAGATTAGCCTTGTCGCTTTTCTTTAATATTTAAATTGGATTCGTTTTGTGTAACAATGGAATTTGGGGGGATAATACCTTTAATATAGCAATTAGCGCCAATGGTCACATTATCACCTATTTGAGTTCCTGCAACTATGCTGCAATTTGCACCTATCCAAACATTATTACCTATGGTTACCCCTTTGGTTTCTGCATATTCTGAAAAGTCTTTAGAAGAGTGATTAGTGGTGCTGATAATGGTATTAGGGCCAATGATAACACGACTTCCCAATTTTAACCCACCGCTTGCGCTAATGTAACATCCCATGCTTCCACCGGGGTAGGATGATTTGTCTTTATCAATGTTTTTCCAGTCGATCACTTGCGATCTAAAATCTACAGGCCATGGAACTCGACCGTTAATTCTGAAAATCTTTTGGGGAATAAAGTATCGTTTAAAGAGCTGATAGTAAAATACTTTGTTGGGATATAGGTTTTCAAAATTCGGGTAGAACAATCGGAAAACCGGTTTAAAAAAGATGGTATCAATAAAATTTGCTATGCCATTAGGAATACTCATATAACAATATTTCGCAAAGTAAGTAAGATTATTAGAGCAATGGCAGTTAATGCTGTTGCTTTGAGGATGAGCACTATTGATGGTCTTCCAATGATTAACAAGCAATGAGCTAGCATAGCTAATCTAATTATTGCGCCTAATCCACAAAACCACAGAAGGGCTATGTAGATATTGTCAGTGTAATAGAGAGATATTAAAAGTGCAAGGCTTGTTATTACGGCAAAACTTGCTGTATAGACAAATTGAATTTTTAATTTATTGTAAACCTCAAAGGCGGCTGAAAAGGGGCTACTTATGTACATGACTAGGTAAAACAGCGCTATAATTCTAACCATTTCACCACTAGCTTGCCAGTTGTCGCCAAGAATAAATGGTGTAATGATATCTCCCCATACTGTTAGGACCAGAACCGGAATAATGGCAATAAAATAGAGGAACTTTAAAATGTTTTCACTGAGTTTAATTCTCTCCAAACTTTGGCTTAAACGTGCCAGTCGTTCATAATATACCTGGCCAAATGCGTAACTTACTGCGGCTAATGGGACAAAGGTTAACTTTATTGCATTGCCAAAATTACCCGTGATTTCTGAACCCAGGAAATAGGCGATAATAAAGACGGGCATATTAGATCCAATCACATTGATTAATCCAGC
>CBDUMX010000096.1:0-8172 GCA_965368435.1 uncultured bacterium | reverse complement strand
GCACAGTCTTCCAACAGCAACAAATAAAGCTAGTGACATCAAAACCAAGTTTGATATAATCTTGTTTGTTTCTTTTCGTTCATAGTGGACTTTAATTGCTCCACCCATAGTCAGCGCAAGCCCTATTGCGGCTAGCGGAGTGAAAATTGGCATTACATTTATGGCCATCGGTAATAGGATGCCAATCGACCCCAATACCTCTAAAAGACCAATGAGTTTTATGTTGTTTTCGGAAAACTGGTCTACCCAATCGCCTAATTTAGCACTTAATTCTTTTTGGGGTTTAAAGATCTTCATTGCACCGGCCATGAAAAACATTAGAGCCAAAAGTGTCTGTATAATCCACAGTGTAATATTCATTTGTTCTGATTTTAAATGTTTATAGAATAAATTAGACTACAAAGATCAGCTTGGAGAATTCGCTAGACATTAATATAGATTAAGAAAATTATTTAGGTGTTTTTTTCGACTTTACACGCTGGCTTTTGGCTGCGCTCAAGGCCTCTGGTGTAATACCTAAGTAAGATGCAATCATATATTGGGGTACTCTTTGAACAATTGTAGGATAGGTTGAAATAAAATGCTCGTAGCGATCAATTGCAGATGCACTCATAAGCATAATTATCCTTTTTTGTAGCACTCGTACTCGCCTTATTATTTTCTTCTGGTCTACTTCTAACTCAGTGTTTTTTTCAATTTGAGTAACCACAGAATCTTCTATTGCATCAATATATAAATCACATGGTTCATCCCCAGATGCATAGTCAGTAACTATCCAACCTTCAGGCCCAAACATAAAAATATGTTCTTTCCCGTTTTCATCAATGGTATAACTCCTTAGTAAACCAGACTCTACCATATAGGCTTTACTATTGAGATTTCCCTTTCGTTGCAGAACCTGCTTCTTTTTAATGTTTATTTTTTTCATCTGTTGATTGGTTCAATATATAATTAAAAATTATGAGTAATGAATTAAGAATGATTTGAATATCAATTGCATTAAAGTTCAACCCTCTTCAGAGGTACAATTATTAATTCTGCATTCTCTATTCTCAATTCTCAAAACTATCTTTGCTCCACAATGAGTACAGGCACTAAAAAACGAGTTATCAAAGCACCAACTGGAAGCACCCTAAACACCAAAGGATGGGTACAAGAAGGAGCGCTGAGAATGTTAATGAATAATCTTGATCCTGATGTGGCTGAACGCCCAGAAGATCTCATAGTTTATGGAGGAACTGGTAAAGCAGCTAGAAATTGGGAGTCATACGACCTCATTGTTAAAGCCCTAAAAGAAATCACTGAAGAAGAAACGCTGCTGGTTCAAAGTGGTAAACCTGTTGGAATACTGCCTACTCATAAAGATGCACCGCGCGTAATCATAGCTAACTCTCATCTCGTGCCTCATTGGGCTACTTATGATTATTTCAAAGGGCTGGAGGACAAAGGCCTCATCATGTATGGTCAAATGACCGCAGGAAGCTGGATATACATCGGCTCGCAGGGAATAGTACAAGGAACCTATGAAACTTTTGCAGAAGCTGCACGTCAACATTTTAATGGCTCTTTGAAAGGAACCCTTTCTGTTACTGCAGGCTTAGGTGGCATGGGTGGTGCACAACCTCTTGCAGTCACCATGAATGAGGGTGTTTGTCTAGCTGCTGAAGTTGAAGAATGGAGAATCAAAAAACGTCTAGAAACGCGCTACTGTGATTATATGGTTAGAGATCTGGATGAAGCTATTGATAAAGCGGTAAAAGCGAAAGAAGCTGGTATTCCTGTTTCAATAGGATGGCCAGGTAATGCGGTTGAATTACTTGAACGTCTAGAAGAACGCAATATTATTCCGGATCTGCTCACAGATCAAACATCTGCTCATGATCCACTTATTGGTTATTTCCCTGAGGGTGTCGATGCTGAAAGAGCTGAATTTTTGAGGGCAACCGACCCAGACAAATACATTGAAATGAGTTATGCTACTATGGTTAAACATGTGCAACTCATGCTCAATTTCCAAAAGAAAGGATCAATAACCTTTGATTATGGAAATAATCTTCGCGGAAGAGCGCTGGAAAAAGGTTTGAAAAATGCTTTTGATTTCCCAGGTTTCGTTCCAGCATTTATTCGTCCACAATTCTGCGAAGGTCGAGGTCCATTCCGATGGGCAGCACTCAGCGGTGATCCTCAAGATATCTATGAAACTGATAAATTAATTCTTGAACTTTTCCCTGAAGATGAAGGCCTAAAACGATGGATAAAAATGGCTCAGGAACGCATTGAATTCCAAGGTTTGCCTGCCAGAATTTGCTGGTTGGGACAAGGAGAAAGAGAAAAAGCCGGTTTGGCATTCAATAGATTAGTGGCAGAAGGTAAAGTGAAAGCTCCAATTGTCATAGGAAGAGATCACCTTGATACGGGTTCTGTCGCTTCGCCAAACAGAGAAACTGAGGCAATGAAAGACGGTAGTGATGCTATTGCTGATTGGCCAATTCTCAATGCCTTGATAAATACTGCAGGTGGAGCTAGCTGGGTAAGTCTACATCACGGAGGTGGGGTAGGAATTGGCTATAGCATACATGCGGGTATGGTGATTGTTGCCGACGGAACAGAAGACGCTCATGCTAGAATTAAGCGTGTATTGCACAATGATCCGGCCATGGGAGTACTTCGACATATGGATGCTGGATACGATATCGCTAAAGATACCGCTCGCACTCATCGACTAGATATTAAAGAGCGTCTAAAATAAAAACTCCTTTTTGGAATTAAAGACACTTTCGCATTGTCTAACGACTATATCGTAAATGAAAAAATTAATCATTCTAATAGCAATTGGCTTGCTAATTATTCCATCCGTTTCAGCGCAAACAGGTCTCATTGGGGCAAAATTACAAGACAGTGCTAGTGGAGAGGCACTAATTGGTGCAACTATAGTTCTTCAGTCGGATTCATTTAAATCTGGCGCAATTTCTGGCGCCGATGGTGGATTCCTCATCAGCTCTGTTCCCAAAGGCTCATATACATTAAAAGTGAATTTCTTAGGATACTCGGAATACAAACAAACAGTTGTAGTTCCCGGTTCTCAATATTTAGGAATACTCAAAATCTCTAAAAGCACAGAAGCTATTGACGGTATAGATGTTAAGGAACGCTATGCAATTGGTAGGCAAAAAGGAGATACCACGGAGTACAATGCCAATGCTTTTAAAACCACTCAGAATGCCAGTGCTAAAGATCTTGTAGGCAAACTACCTGGGGTGCGCACTGACGGTGGTGATGTAAAAGCGGAAGGAGAATCTGTTCAACAGGTTTTAGTTGATGGAAAACCGTTTTTCGGCCAAGATGCTAACGCAGCTCTAGGAACATTACCCGCAGAAGTAGTTGATAAAATACAGGTGTTTGATGATCAAAGTGAGCAATCAAAGGCCAGCGGTATCGACGATGGAACAAGAGTTAAAACCATAAATATTGTTACAAAAATCAATATGCGCTATGGTGAATTTGGAAAGGTGTATGTAGGAGGTGGAACAGATTCGCGATATAGCTCGGGCTTCAACATAAATATGTTTAGAGGTGAGCAGAGAGTGTCGTTGCTCGGACAAGTAAACAACATCAACCAACAAAACTTTTCTACCTCAGATTTATTGGGTGTGGTAGCTGATAATTCTGGTAGAGGTCACAGACGAGGTCCATCTTTTATGAGAGGTTTTTCTGTCGGTTCAGATGCATCTGATTTTTTAGTAAATCCGCAGAATGGTTTGATAACAACAGCTGCTGGTGGATTAAACTATCAAGACAGTTGGTCGGATAAGTGGGATGCAAGTGCAAGTTATTTTTACAATAAGGCCACAAGTTCTGCTATTAGCGATTTGTATCAGCTCTATTATTTAGAAGAATTGGATGGACAAAGTTATGAAGAGCTTGATAGCTCATCGGCAGTGAATGTCAATCATAGGTTTAATGCCAAACTTACCTATCAGCTCAATGATAAGGCATCATTCTTCATTTTGCCAAGTGTTACTGTTCAACAAAATACTGGTGATCAGGAGTCTATCAGTACAACAGCTCGAGATAATTCTATTGAGAATATAGTTTATAATTTATTCAACAGTGATTATTCTGCCTTCTATTGGACCAATGATGTAATGTTTCGTCAAAATTTCGAAAAGACAGGTAGAAGCTTTTTTGTGCATTTGAATGCTGGACAAAAATTAACCAATGGTGAAAGTGCCTTAGATTATAATTTAACCTATGATGATCCTACAACTTGGAGTTATCAGCAAGCGCAATTAAATCAAGATGCCCTTAGTTTGGGTGCTAGCGTGATGTATTCTGAGCCCATAGGCGAGAAGGGGATGTCGGCTTTTGCCACTTACGACATAAGCAATGAGCAAACATTGAACGATCAATTAACTTCTGATATAGCTGTAGAGGAAGACCCTATTGTCTTAACAAATTTGTCGAACTACAACAACAACGATTGGATTAGTCACACAGTGGGATTGGGGATACGCAAGTTCGATAAGAAGTTCGGTTATGTATTGAGGTTTAAATATGAGATGTCTAAATTACTTAATGATCAAGAACTTCCTGCTGTTTCTAGCGTGCAAAAATCATTTAATAACGTGCTGCCATTCGGTTTGATACGCTTACAGAATGAAAACAAGGGAGGCTATTTTATCATGTATAGATCATATACCAATGCTCCAAGTGCCAGCCAATTGCAGCAAAATATTGACAATTCAAATCCACTGCAGTTGAGTATAGGAAATCCTGAGTTAGATCAGCAGTATACACATTACTTTAGGTTTAGATATAAATCATCGGACACTAAAAAATCGACTGTGTTTTTTGCAGGTATACGAGCCAACTATAGCAATAGCTATTTGGGTACTAGTACGTATACGGCCATAGATGATGAGATAGTAGACGGATATTTATTACAGCGAGGAGCTCAAATTTCAAAACCTGTTAACCTATCAAACTATGCTAACTTTAATGCAATGCTTAATTACGGTTTTCCTGTTAAAGCATTATCGAGTAATTTGAATATAGATTTCAGTTCGAGTTTTATCAATACTCCGTCGATGATTAATAATGTAGTGACATCCACATCTAGCTACATACAATCATTGGGTTGGGTATTGAGTTCGAATATTAGCGAGAAGATAGATTTTACCATATCAACTACCTCTAATTATAGCAGTGTTGTAAATGCATTGAATGAGAATCTCAATACTAATTACTTCATGCAGCAATCTAGGATTATATACGATTGGATTATGCCGTTGGGTATTACATTTAGAACCCAGCTTGAGCATCAGAAGTATTATGGATTAACAGGATCATTAGATAATACTGTATTACTTTGGACTGCGGGAATTGGCAAGCAATTGTTTAAGGACAAAAGGGGGGAAATTCAAATTTCCGTTTTCGATATCTTAAATCAAAACAATCAGATAAGTCAGCATTTCTACGATTCTTATTTTGAAGAAAGCACAAGCAATGTATTAACCCGCTATGCCATGCTATCGTTTAGCTACAACTTGAGTAAGTTTAGAGAGAAAAAAAGCAAAGATACAGTTGAGTAATTACTGCAACTGTACAGTTCCTAAAGAAACAACTTGTCCGTAATTAATAGTAACCCCTTGAATAGTGCTGTCATTAACATTATTGTTGGCCGTTTCAAAAAGTATATCATAGGTTCCATCTAATCCGCAAATTGTGAAGGCACCATTTGCTCCAGGGATGGATGTAACAGTATCTGTTCCTTTTATTGCGTGAACAATAGCTAGTGCTGAATCTGGCTGAACAAATCCTGTTAATTTACCATTGGTACTATCAGAGAAAGCTCTAATTACTGGCTTAAGGCTGTATTCACCATTGCCTTTCTCTATGATTGATTTGCAAGCATCAAAATCTAGCCATACAGTATATGAGGTATTGGCGTAGAAGTATTGATGGAGATTGAGTTTCAAACCACTTTGAGATCCAGATGGCACTTTAATATTGTGTGTAGTTCCCCCAACAACAACACTATTATTATCGCCAAGTATTAATCTAATTTGAGATATCTTTCCTTCAGGTACAGTCACTTGGCAAAGCAAGGTGTCCAATCCATTTGCTAATTCCAATATATCATAGATGCCCGCATTAAAGGGGCTTACAGATTCCCATCCCATAGAGTCGGAATGAATTTCAATGCCTTGTACATCTATGAAAACATTGTCGTAATCACAGGGTGCATCTGTTAATCTAAAATCGATATTGGCATTACCGAGGGCCTGTTTAACTTCATCTTTAGTACATGAGAACACTAAAGTTATTAGGGAAATTGATATTATAGCCAATAGGCTAAATTTTGTCTTCTTTTTCATAATTAAAGCAATACAAACTTAGGCAATTTAACTAATTTAGATATTCAATGCTTATAGTTAAGTTGTAACATCTTCAATAGCAATGATTTACGGAAACACACATGGAGCATTTGTTTGAAGCCGTACAGTTAAAATATTTATTGAAATCTCAGTTGCACAATTAATAAAATAATACGACTTTTGCGCCCCTGTTAAGCGTAGGAGACTTAACAGATATAATTTAAAATTATGGTAAGAATAAGATTACAACGACATGGTAGAAAGAGAAAACCTTTCTACTACATTGTGGCGGCGGATCAACGTGCTCCTAGGGACGGTCGATATATTGAAAGAATTGGTTCATACAACCCAAACACCAATCCTGCAACAATTGACTTGAACTTCGACGCGTCTGTACGTTGGTTACAAAACGGTGCTGTACCTTCAGACACCTGTAAAGCAATTTTATCGTACAAAGGTGCGATTTACAAGAACCACTTATTAAAAGGAGTTGCTAAAGGCGCTTTGAGTGAAGAACAAGCAAACAAGAAATTCGATGCTTGGTTGGAACAAAAAGCTGCTCAAATTGAGGCTAAGAAAGAAAAACTTGCTCAAACATCTGCTGAAAGGGCTGCAGAAGCTCATAAGCGTGAAGAGGAAGTTAGAGCTGCTCGTGAAAAAGCGATTGCAGAAAAGAATTCACCACTAGCTGAAGAAGTAGCAGAAGCATCAGAAGAAGCCCCTGCAGCAGAAGCAACTGAAGAAGCTCCAGCAGCAGAAGCAACAGAAGAGGCTCCAGCAGCAGAAGCATCAGAAGAGGCTCCGGTAGCAGAAGCAGCAGAAGAAGCCCCAGCAGCAGAAGCAGCGGAGGAAGCTCCAGCAGCAGAAGCAACTGAAGAAGCTCCAGAAGCTGAAGCAACTGAAGAAACTCCAGAGGCTGAAGAGTCGGCTGAAGAAACTAAATAATCCATGATTGCCAAGGGCGACTTGATATGTATAGGATACATCAAACG
Source organism: uncultured bacterium (assembly GCA_965368435.1). Lineage (GTDB taxonomy): Bacteria > Bacteroidota > Bacteroidia > NS11-12g > UBA9320 > JAHEKB01. The sequence goes on along the minus strand of CBDUMX010000096.1, from coordinate 803 downwards.
TCCACATGGATTTAAAGGAGAAATTCAAATACAATTAAATAAAGAAATCGCCCTGTCTCAGGGCGATTTTGTTTTTATTAGTCTAGAGGGTCACTATATTCCATACCCAATCGACAGAATAAATAGCAAAACCAAAGAGCCAATTGTAAAACTTAGATTTATTGATGATGAAAATGAAGCTAAGAACATATCAGCTCATGAAGTATATATTGAATCCAAGGAAATACTTTCAGATAATGAAGTATCGCTCATAGGTTTTATGCTTATTGATAAACAGTTAGGTAAACTCTCTAAAGTAATTGACATTGCATATCTACCTCAGCAAATAATGTTGGTAATTGAATATGAAGGCAAAGAATGTTATATTCCTATCAATGAGCAGTTTATAACTCTCATCCAAGAAGAGAATAAAGAAATTTACTGTAATTTGCCTCCAGGTCTTCTCGATTTATAATGCATCGCATCGACATCATATCTGTTCAACCGCAATTATTAGAAAGTCCTTTGGGGCACAGCATAGTGCAACGGGCGAAGGACAAAGGCTTGGTTGAAATAGTCTTACACAATCTTAAAGACTATGGAGTTGGCAATCAAAAGCAAGTGGACGATTATGTATATGGGGGAGGTGCTGGCATGGTAATGCGAGTTGAACCTATATTCGACTGTATCAGACAACTACAATCCCAGAGAAGCTATGATGAAATAATTTACGTTTGTCCAGACGGTGAATTATACAATCTGAAGGAAGCCAACAAGCTCTCGCTCAAGCAGAATATCATTATACTTTGTGGTCACTATAAAGG
>CBDUMX010000095.1:0-8206 GCA_965368435.1 uncultured bacterium | reverse complement strand
TATTTTATGATAGCCTGCATACAGAATCTCGCAACGATAAAAGCCTGTATCTAATTTCACATTGAAATCACCATTTTTATCAGCCAGAACCGAAGCAACTAAGGTTGAACCTTTATATATATCAACTGTTGCGTATGACAAACTTTCTGTACTTGAAAAATCTTTGATGTTCCCGCTAATCGACTGAGCGTAAGAGTCTTGAGAAAACAGAAACAATCCGATAAGAAGTAATAATGAGTTTATTAATGTAATTTTCATTTTGATGCTTTGCTAATGAATACATATACAAGGTAAAAGGTAAATGGAAAGCTTAAGCTTTTGGTGCTATTGATTGAGTACGACATCAATTCATTTTAATCTCAAAACCAACAATTTCTGAATTTCCGATTATTTTTGCAGCCCTAAATTATGGCAAGACAACTGCAAATACGCGAAGCTCTTCGTGAAGCAATGAATGAAGAAATGCGCAATGACTCAAACATTATATTAATGGGTGAAGAAGTTGCTGAATACAATGGTGCTTATAAAGTGAGTCAAGGCATGCTAGACGAGTTTGGCGAAAAAAGAGTTATTGATACCCCGATCGCGGAACTTGGCTTTGCTGGAATTGCAGTGGGAGCAGCAATGAATGGTCTCAAGCCAATTGTAGAATTCATGACATTCAACTTTAGCTTAGTAGCTATTGATCAGGTTATTAATGCCGCAGCAAAGATGAATAGCATGAGCGGTGGTGAGTTCACTTGCCCAATGGTCTTTAGAGGACCAACAGGAAGCGCTGGACAACTCGGCGCACAACACTCTCAAAGCTTTGAAAACTGGTATGCAAATTGTCCTGGATTGAAAGTAGTTGTACTATCAAATGCATATAACGCCAAAGGACTTTTAAAATCAGCCATTCGAGATAAAGATCCAGTAATTTTTATGGAGAGTGAGCAGATGTATGGTTTGAAGCACGAAGTTCCGGAAGAAGAATATCTTATTCCTATTGGTCAAGCAAACATTCAAAAAAGCGGAGAAGATGTTACTATCGTCTCATTTGGCAAAATGATGAGGGTATGTGAAGAAGCAGTTAATGCTCTAACTGAGAAAGGAATCGATGCAGAACTAATAGATTTACAGACCGTTAGGCCAATTGATTATGACACCATCGCCAACAGCATCAAGAAAACAAACAGATGTATAGTTGTTGAAGAAGCATGGCCCCTAGCTTCAATTAGTTCTGAAATTTCTTATATGATGAATCAAATGGTATTTGATCATTTAGACGCTCCTATTAAACGCGTTACAACTCGCGATGTGCCTTTGCCCTATGCAGCAACACTAGTTGATGCATTCTTGCCAAATGTTGAGCGTGTAGTTGAAGCAGTTGATTCAGTGATGTACGCGAAATAGTTTAGAATCTATTATCGCCATCAAGTAGGTCGCCAAGTCCACCTAAAATACTTCCTTCCCCTTTGCTTTTACCTGTTCTAGGCAGAGACGCAATTATCCTTTTTGACAATCTGCTAAAAGGCAGTGATTGTATCCAAACACTTCCTGGTCCCTGCAAACTTGCAAACCACACACCTTCTCCGCCAAAAATTGTGTTTTTTATACCTCCAACAAAGCTGATATCGTAATCTACCCCTTCTGTAAAACCAACCAAACAGCCTGTATCAACTTTCAGTAATTCACCTTGTCGCAATTCCTTTCTTACTACAGTACCTCCACAATGCACAAAGGCCAATCCGTCGCCTTCGAGTTTCTGCATAATAAAACCTTCTCCACCAAAGAGTCCGCGTCCAATTTTCTTGCTAAACTCTATGCCTACAGAGACCCCTTTGGCCGCACATAAAAATGCATCCTTCTGACATATTAATTTCCCTCCTAATTCTTGTAAATCCATTGGAATTATCTTGCCAGGATATGGTGATGCAAAGCTCACTTTATGCTTGTGGACATCCGTGTTTGTAAAAGCTGTCATAAATAAGCTTTCCCCAGTTAAAAGCCGCTTACCAGCTCCCCACATTTTGTCAATAAAGGATCTGTCTTTTTCAGAACCATCCCCAAAAATGGTTTCCATCTGAATTCCATCATTCATCATCATAAAGCTACCTGATTCCGCAATTACAGTTTCATGTGGATCAAGCTCAATTTCCACACATTGCATTTCCTCGCCTATGATTTGAAAATCAATTTCATGTGCATTCATGCTGCAAGTAAGAAAGTATTTATGATATTATCAAGACTGTGTATTCCTATTCTGCTTAAATCTACCCTTACTGAATATTCGCACACCAGTATCTTTGCCTTTTCGCAATTCTCTTTGTTTTTCTTCGGGCAATGAGGCGATATGCTGACATTCTTCAGAGCAACAATTGGAGTACTTCTCAGCACATTTTGGGCATTGTATAAATAAGAGATTGCACGCTTTATTCTTACAGTTCACGTGTTCATCGAATGCTTCACCGCATTGATGACAATTCGCAATTACATCATCAGTAATTCTCTCGTGTAATCGTTCATCGAAAACGAAGTTCTTTCCAATAAATTTATTCGGCAGTCCTTTATCCTTAGCATCGCGACTATACTTAATAATACCTCCTTCCAAATGGTAAACATCGTTGAAGCCTTTAGATTTTAAATATGCACTCGCTTTTTCGCATCGAATTCCACCAGTACAATACATTACCACTGGCTGATCTTTTTTATCCTTTAACTCCTCCACAACTAAAGGCAGTTGTTCTCTAAAGGTATCGACATCGGGGCACCAAGCGTTTTTGAAGTGACCTACTTCACTTTCATAGTGATTCCGCATATCAACTATGATAGTTTCTGGACGATCCGTCAACTCGTTAAAGCTTTTTACATCCAAATAATCAGCCGGTTGATAAACATTGAGTATGTCTTCTTCTAATCCATCTGCAACAATTTTTTCTCGCACTTTAATTGCCAACTTAAAAAATGATTTTCCATTATCGTCGGCAGCAAAGTTGAGTCGCACACCAACTAAGAAGCCGATGTCATTCAAAGTATCTTTAAATTTTTGAAGGTTTTTAGTTGGCACCGATAATTGAGCATTAATACCCTCATGTGCTACATATATTCTTCCCAATACTCCAATCTGATCCCAGTGAAAGTAAAGATGATCTCTAAAAAGTTGGGGATTACCAATTTTGGCATATTTATAAAAGGAAATAGTACTTCGTTTTTCAGCACTTTGCCGAATTTTTTCCTTTAACTCTTCCCCATTAATAGTATTATGCAATTTCATGTTACACCCTTTTTAATGGTAGTGCAAAATTAATCTAAAGTCCTGTTTGCCCAATCCATACGCTATAAAAATGAGATATCTCATGCACTACTTCAATTATCGTATCTTCGTCGAAAGCAGTATTATGAGAAAAGTAACATTTATTTTAAGTTTTGTTTTGTGCAGTCTTTTAACGCTTGGGCAAGTTGAAGAAGCTAAAGAGGTTAGCATCCAAATGAGTAAAGGCGTACAACAAGGATGGAAAATATTGATACCAGAAGCAAATAACAAATCAGCATTGAAACATTGGGAAAAGCTTATGAAAGCTTATGATTCCAAGACTTCAAAAGTTAAAAAACACGATGAATATGTGAGTGAGACATGCTTGATTCCTTCTTTGAGCGAACGGACAATTGTTACATATACTCAGTTCAATGAAACTCCTGAAGGCGTTTATATGATAGTATTCTTTGATCTCGGAGGCGCTTACCTGAATTCTCATTTGCATCAAGAAAAAGTTAAATCAGTTCAGAAACTTTTGATGACATATGCTAAAGAAGTAGCATTAGAAGCTATTGATGAAAAGGTAAAGATTGAAGAAAAAAATCTTAAGAAACTAGAAGGAGAAAAAGACAATCTCAAAAGCAATCAAGATAGTTATGAAAAGGAGATAAAAGATTGTGAAGAACGCATCGCCCAAAGGAAAAAGGATCTTGAAAGCAACAAAGAGGAGCAACAAAAGAAGAGCAAAGAAATAGAGGAGCAAGAATCTAAGTTAGAAGAGATAAAGAACAAGAAAAAAAAGTATTAGTAGCTAATAGTTCAATTATATATTTTTTGTAGGCGGTAGGAGATTGTAATTTTAGGTCAATTGTGTCTACCAATATATTTGCCACTGGGGAGGAGGTTGTGGTGGCCCCCTCAAAAACATCATTTTTCCGCATTATTACATGCCAATAAATGAACCCTCCTTCATCTATATTTAAATAACTTTGCTTATGCGCTATGCCAAGTGGTTTATTCTTGCCATTATTCTCTGCCTTGCATCAATATGGCTATACTTTATGTTTATTCCATATTCGAAGATCAATCCGCTCAAAATTATTCCCGGTGATGCTATCTACATCCTCGAAACTGAAAAGCCAATTGAACAATGGACTAATTTTAGTTCGAGTAATTTTTGGAAATTTTTAAGCAAACAGAGTAGTCTCGAAGAACTTGCGAATGATGCACGGTATTTAGACTCTCTGATCAGCTCCAATAAAAGCCTACTCAAACATTTTGGTGATCGTCACTTTATAATGTCGGCGCATATGACTAAGTCAAACGACTATGATTTTCTGTTTGCATTTGATTTGCGACGCGTTAGCAAATTAAATATTGCTACCATTTTATCTGCGAGCTTAAATGATAGTGAATTCCAAGTTGAAGAAGTAGATTATAAAACTCACACTATTATTAAGGTAACTGACTTACACGATAGTGAAATTCTTTACATTACCCAAATCGACAATTATCTCACATGTACTTATTCACATATTGTGATGCATCAATGTATCGATCATCTTCTTGCAACTAAGTTGTCAGATAATCAAGGGTTTCAAACGGCTTATAAGCAAACAACTAGGAATGGAATGGGACAATTCTATCTCAACTACAAATACCTTGATGAGTTTAGTTCTGTCTACCTTTTGAATAATAGTGGCCTCAGTGAACAATTAGAATCTGAATTTGAATTCACAGGTTTAGATTTATCACTAAGTGAAAATGCTCTAAAATTAGAAGGCTTTACTACCATAGCCGCAAGTGAATCTTATATGCGGATTTTACAGCAACACGGAAACAGTAGACCTACATATCAAAACGTACTCAGTGCAAGAACTGCTTATGCTCAATCAATACATTTGGATGATGCTAATGGCTTCTATAGAGATTTGATAGATTTAAGATCAAGGCAATCTGGAGATGTCGCTGAGTTCAAGAAACTCAAGCTTAAATTCGAAAAAACCCTACAACTTAAGCTTGAAGATGATTTTTTATCATGGATAGGTGAAGAAATTGTAGTAGCACAAAATGTTGCGAACAGAACTGACCTTAATGAAGACAACCTTGTTGTTGCTATAAAGGTTAATAATCTTAACAATGCACAATCAAAACTAGCATTGATTCAGAAACAAGTTAAGAAGCGCACTCCAGCAAAATTCAAACAGCTGAGTTATAAGAGTCACACTATTCATTATTTAGACTTGAAAGGCGTTTTCAACCTCTTTTTTGGTAAGACTTTTAATAAAATCACTAAACCTTATTATACGGTAATCGATGAGTATGTGCTCTTCAGCAATAGTCCCAAAACATTAGTTGCCCTTATTGAAGATTACGAAAACGGGCAAACATTATCTAATACCAAATTATTCCAAACTGCACTTAAAGAGATGCCCAAAGAGCTCAGTCTATTTACCTTCATTAATACCGAATTGCTTTACCCTGTGCTCAATCAATACGTCAAAACCAATCAAAAAGCTGATTATCACAAAAACCAAAAGTATTTTCAATTCTTTAAGAGTTTGAGTATTGGGTTTAAAAGTAAAGGTGCAAACTTTTCAAATCATGTCTATTGCAGCTTTTCACAAGAATCTATATCTGAACCATTGTACAGTAGCATTGCAATCGACAGTATTTACAACACTTACATCATAGGTGATGGATCTGTAGAAGGATTAAGCGATGCTGAATTATTTAATCTGGAGCATTTCGAAAAAGGGCGATACAGTCTGTACTATCCAGATGGTAAAACCTTAAAGATTTCAGCTAAAGTGAAAAATGGGCTTTTACACGGTAGCTATGAAGAGTTTTACAGAAATTCTAACATTAAAATTAAAGGGAAGTACCGCAAAGGCAAGAAAACGGGCCTATGGAAATACTACAGCATAGACGGCAAAGTGAACGAACGAAAGTGGGAGTAATTCTATCAGCTGAATGCCTTAAATTTTATATCTTCGTTTATGGCCAGTCAAAGAAAACTTCTCGAAGAATTAAACAGTAGAATACATCTTTTTAAGGACCAGCTAATGGCACTTAATTTAGATGAAAACTCATTAATTAAATCTGAAGCCCCTGGTAAATGGAATGCCCAAGAGTGCTTTGAGCATTTGGTTGTTATGTGGCAAACGTATAAGCCCCAGTTTGAACGAGGCATTCAAAAGGCAAAGAAGAAAACCAATGATGAGTACAAAATGGCGTGGTTTGGTAAGTGGTTTGCCAATAAAATGGCACCGCTTGAAGACAATAACAGTGGCATGAGAACTTCTAAAATTTTTGAGCCTTCAAATTATTCATCTGAGCTGCCAGCTGTACAGAGATTAATAGAAGTACAGGATGAAATGCTTAAGTATCTAAAACTAATGGAAGACATAGATATTAATAAATCGAGAATTAGCTCTCCAGCAACTAAATTAATTAGGTTGAAAATGGGCGACGCATGGCAAATAATCTTGAACCATCAAGACAGGCATTTGCAACAGGCTGTTAGAGCTGCCACTCGGTAATCTAATTGTAAAACCTTTAGGTTTGAAGAACTGTTTTCTATTTACTATCGTATAATCTAATATGAAGGCAATGAAACCTATCTATTATATCATTTGTTGTTTTAGTATAATTGCGTGTAATGCGCAAAACACATCGCAGGAAACAGCAACAGTAACATTTCAAATTGACAGTATGAGTGGATACAATATTCTCACAGATAAAGAAAAACACATAATTCTCGATAAAGGGACTGAATACCCAGGCACTGGAGAATTAACGGATAATAAAGCAGATGGAACCTACATCTGTCGTCAATGCAATGCCCCTCTCTACACTTCAGATTCTAAATTTGATAGCCGTTGCGGTTGGCCGAGTTTTGATCAAGAAATAGAGGGAGCTGTAAAGCGAGTTCCGGATGCTGACGGACGCAGAACTGAAATTATTTGCAATAACTGTCAAGGACATCTTGGCCATGTTTTTTTGGGCGAAGGATTTACAGAGAAAAACACCAGACATTGTGTTAACTCCATCAGCATGCAATTTATTAATGAAGGTGAAACTTTGCCTCCTGTATTGGGACAAAAAAGCGGCGATCAAAACACCGCTGACAATCCGAATTTGGACACAGCTATATTAGGAGCTGGATGTTTTTGGTGTGTGGATGCCCTCTTTAGAGAGCTAAAAGGAGTAGAAAGTGTAGAAGTTGGCTATAGCGGAGGTAAGATAAAAGCACCCACTTATAAGATGGTATGTGCTGGAGGAACGGGTCATGTTGAGGTAGCCAAGATAGTTTTTGACAGCTCAATTATAAGCTATGAGCAATTGCTAGATATCTTCTTTCACACCCATGATCCAACTACTTTAAATAGACAAGGAAATGATGTAGGAGATCAGTATAGAAGCGTAATTTTTTACCGCAATGAGGCACAGCGCAAAACTGCGGAAGACGTACTGACAGCAACAGATAAGAGCGATTTATGGCCTGGCAAAATAGTGACTGCCATAGAACCACTCACCAACTATTATGCCGCTGAAGATTATCATCAGAATTATTATAATAACAATACAGAACAGGGCTATTGTTCAGCTGTAATTGGACCCAAAGTAGTGAAGTTTAAAAAGAAGTATAAGGAGCTTTTGAAGTAGAAAGGTGTTAAATACACCCACTTTTATTTTCTAATATCCATATTTATCTTTGGTCTTAGGGTAATACTTTATGACCTTAAAGTCTTCTTTTATATTGTTTCTTTTTTTGGTTATTGTTTTCCAAAAAACACTTGGCCAAAATAGTAAAGCATTCAATATTTATATTGGAGAAAAATCTCAAATTCAAGAAGTAGATAAATCATACAATCTCAAAAAAGTAAAATCTGCTAAAAATTGGCAAAGTCACACAGAGAAAGCATTTAAAATAGAAAATCGTCACAATGCACTTTGGGTGAGATTTAT
>CBDUMX010000094.1:0-8230 GCA_965368435.1 uncultured bacterium | reverse complement strand
TCCTTTAGCGCAATAACATATCTTTGCGCCCAATGAAAACAGTCTATATAGTATCAGCAGTTAGAACTCCAATGGGAAGTTTTAATGGCAAGCTCAGTTCTATTCCAGCACCTAAATTAGGCGCAACTGCCATCAAGGGAGCATTAGAAAAATGCGGAATTAAAGCAGAGCAGGTAGATGAAGTGTTTTTTGGTAATGTATTGCAAGCTGGGGTTGGACAAGCACCTGCTCGTCAAGCTGCAATCTTTGCAGGCCTGCCAGATACAGTTCCATGCACCACAGTAAATAAAGTATGTGCTTCAGGTATGAAGTCGGTTGCTTTAGGCGCCAGTTCAATTATGCTCGGGCACAATGATATAGTGATCACAGGTGGAATGGAGAATATGAGCATGGTACCTCATTATTTGCCGAATTCAAGAGCTGGATATAAGTATGGGAATTTTACAGCTATTGATGGCTTAGCTCACGATGGTTTAAGAGATGTATACAATAATTATATGATGGGTAATGCCGCTGATAGAACTGCAGCAGAGCACAACATTACTAGAGAAGAACAGGATGAGTTTGCCATTAACTCTTACAAGAGAGCTGCTTCAGCTTGGTCGGCGGGAAAATTTAAAGATGAAATCATTCCAGTTGAAATTCCTCAGAGAAAAGGAGATCCAATTATAATGGATGAGGATGAAGAATATAAGAATGTGAATTTTGATAAGATTCCAGCCTTGAGAGCCGTTTTTGAAAAGGACGGTACAGTAACTGCAGCTAATGCATCAACTATCAATGATGGGGCTGCATGTATAGTACTAGCTAGCGAGGATAAAGTTAAAGAACTCGGATTGAAACCTATTGCTAAAATAGTATCATTTGCAGATGCTGCGCACCAAGCGGAATACTTTACTACTGCACCTTCTAAAGCTATCCCTATTGCAGTAGAAAGAGCTGGATGCTCACTTTCCGATATAGACTATTTTGAACTGAATGAGGCCTTTTCAGTTGTAGGCTTAGTAAACAACAAAATACTCGGTTTAGATGGTGCTAAAGTAAACGTTAATGGTGGAGCTGTTGCACTTGGTCACCCTTTAGGTGCTTCGGGAGCTAGAATATTGGTTACATTATTAAACGTGCTTAAGCAAAACAATGGTAAATTAGGCGCTGCAGGCATTTGTAATGGTGGAGGCGGTGCTAGTGCTATGATTATCGAAAATATATAGATCTTTATAGCTCGTAATACTAATAAGCGCTTATAAAGAGTTAATAAAGCAATGAGACTACTAATACTCTCTATATCAGTGTGCTTAGCATTGAATATTTCAGCCCAAACCAAGGCTGATACGATGTATTATGACTCTATTCGCAACTATGAATACCATTTAGAAGGACTCAGCTATAATATTATTAATAGCGAGGACATTCAAGAGCGTATTACTTCCTGCTATTATTTTATCCAAACCCTGAAAGAGGCACTAAAAGTTCCCGGCTCTTTTTATTACGACTTCAAGAGTTTAAAGACGGTATCTGCATTGAGGCCTGATGACAATAAGTTTAGAATATTTACATGGAATCTCTTGCTCGATTCTAATAAGTATATGTACTTCGGTGCTATACAGATGAATGAGACTGATAGTCTAGTGCTTTATGGCTTGTACGATAGCTCAGACTACAATAAAGACATTCACTATGCGGAATTTGATCACCGTCATTGGATGGGAGCCCTATATTACCAGGTTCACCATTATAAATACAAAAAACAGGATTATTACATTCTCTTTGGCTGGGACGGACAAGACTATAGAACCAATAGAAAAATTATAGAAGTACTTTGGTTCGATGAAGACAATAAACCGCGATTTGGTAAAGAGATATTCAATTTCGAGGGTGATTTACAATCGAGAGTCATTTTTGATTTCGCAGACCATACTGCTATGTTGTGCAGGTATGACAAAAACGAGGGCAAAATAGTTTTTGCCAATCTAGTTCCCATTAATCCGGCTTATAAAGGGCGCTATGAAACTTATATTCCAGATGGCACTTATGACTATCTACAATTTGAAAAAGGGATATGGGAGCGATACACTCTTCTCTTCAATAATCGAAGAGAACATTCTAATGATTTACGACTAGAATAGGAGTCTCTCACAGCATATAGCTGTGGCTACTGCTGCATTTAGGCTTTCTGTTTGCTGATCACCGGGTATACTTACGGCTCGATGCTTTATTGAAGCGAGTAATTCTTGGCTTATTCCATTAGCTTCATTTCCAATGAGCAATGTCCCACTTGAAGCTTCAATTTTTCTAATATTTTCTCCATTTAATACAGCAGCATAAACTTCTTTGGTCTTAAGCACTTCACTTAGGTCGCAATAGTGGATAGCTAAGCGACAGAAAGAACCCATGCTTGCTTGGATTAGCTTGGGATTGAAGAGATCAACGCAATTGTGGGAGCAGTAGATCTGTCTGATATTATACCAATCTGCAATGCGGAGAATGGTTCCCAAATTACCAGGATCGTTGATATTGTCTAATGCAATAGACCAATCAGTAGGCGGAAGTTTCAGCTCCCGAATTTTAGCTATTGCTAAAATGGATTGAGGGTTTTTGAAACTGCTAATCTTTGCCAATTCCTTCTGAGAAATAATCGAGACATTAAATGCTTGATTATCAATAGTGTTTGCAATTTCTTCATCAGTGCATACAATATGCTCCACCTCATAGTCGCTATTTAGTAATTCGTTGACGGATTTTGAGCCTTCAACCACAAATAGACCATATTTTTGCCTGAATTTCTTTAAATGAAGTTGCTGGTATTGTTTTAGCTTATTCTTGCTTATCAAGTGATTAATTGAAAGGGACAAAACTAACATATCTCTATCTAATATTGATTTCAATATGCTTATCCTCTTGTGGAATTACTCAATTGGTTCCTGATGATAGGGATTTACTCGTTAAAAACAAGATTGAACACAAGAAGAAAACACAGGTAGATATTTCCAATCAGTATGATTATATCAAGCAAAAACCAAATAGGAATATGCTTGGTGTTAATCGCTTTTATCTGAGAACTTATAATTTAGGAGCTGTAGGTATTGCTAAAGGTAAAGACAGTACCTGGTGGAGGAAAACTCTATTAAACATTGGAGAACCTCCGGTTATTGTTGATTCTGCTAAATGTGAATTGTCTGCCGACAAGCTTTCAGATTATTACTTCAGTAAAGGATTTCTAAATAATTCTGTGAGCTATGAGATTAAAGAGAAGCGTTTTTTTAAGAAACGAGCTAAGGTCATTTATCACGTAGACTTAGGCGAATACCACAGGATTAAAAGTCTTAGCTACTTTGCTACTTCGTTTAATATCGACAGATTAATTGATTCAGCGAAGAAAAGTTCTACGCTCAAATCAGGTAAACGCTTAGATTTTGATGCAATACAAGCAGAGCGAAATAGAATTACTCAGCTTTTAAAAGACAATGGTTATTACTATTTTAATAATTCTTTTATTGATTTTAGTATAGATACAAACCGAGTAGAAGGAAGTGCTGACATCGTTGTAAATATTCGCAACAATAGAGATCATAAACCACACGAACAACAGAGAATAAATAGGGTATTAGTACGAGTGGGAATGGGTGAAAGGACGGATACTATTTATTTGGACAAGCTGAAGTTTATTCAGAATAGCTATTATATCAATCCGGAGGTATTGGCAAACAATATTTACTTTAGGCCAAATGAACTATACAAAGCTTCAGATGTGCAAAGAACATATTCAAGTTTGCTGGCAATAGGGCTTTTCAGATTCGTGACTATTCGTTTTACTCCTTCTAAATCAGACAGTCTTCATTTATTGGATGCTGAGATAATACTTCAAACTGCAAGTAAACACGATTTTATTTGGGAACCTCAAGCTATTACTACTGAGCAAGGTGGGGGTATAGAAGCTGCGGCGGAACGCAACTTTGGTATTGGAAATAACATTAGTCTTAGAAATAGAAATGTTTTTGGCAATGCTGAGTCGTTCAATATTAGTTCAAATACTTCCATTGAAACACAACTAAAAGCCGATAGTATACGAGCGTTCAGTAATTTAAGGCAAAGTGTCTCAGCAGAGTTAATATTCCCGTCTTTGGTTTTCTTTAAAAACTCGCCAATCGCTAAGAGTTTGAATAGCAAAAGCACAAGTTTAAATTTATCGTTTTTGTATGATAAAAACGTAAACTATACGCGTTACGTTTTGCCCTTCAATTACGCCTACTCTTTTCAACGCAAAAGAACCATATACTCTGTAACACCTCTGCGTTTTAGCTTTAACCGCGCAGCAGTGGAACAAGATTTTGTTGATGGCCTTTCTCCAGCCTCTCAAATTTACATCAATCAGCTGTTAACCAATAACTTAATCACAGGTCCAGTCTTTAGCCTTTACTGGCATAATAAATATAGTAGTCCGCAGAAGTATTGGACCATTAGAACTTCTCCTTTAGAGTTGTCAGGGAATCTATTCTCAGCATATTTTAATCTATTTACACAAAAAACGGGCTTCAATAAAGAAGTGTTTGGAGTTAAATATTCTCAATATGTTCGTTCTGAATTTGACGTCAGTTTTAATCACATTATTGATGAAAATAACAGCCTAGCTTATCGGTTCTATACAGGCTTTGGCTTACCTTATCGAAATACGGAATTTCTGCCTTTTGAACGTAGATTTTTTGTTGGAGGGGGTAATAGTTTGAGAGCGTGGAGACCGCGTACAATTGGTCCAGGGAGCTTTTCTGATGAAGCGAATACCATTTCCATTGAGAAGACTGGAGAAATGATGCTACAGGCAACAGCGGAGTATAGATTTGATATCACCAATAAATTAAACGGTGCACTATTTATGGATGCCGGTAATATTTGGAATTTCAGAAAAAACGAAAACTTTGAGAATGGAGAATTCCAAATTAATGATTTTTATAGAGAAGTAGCTTTAAATACTGGATTGGGATTAAGAGTAGATCTTTCGTATTTAATTTTCAGAGTTGACTGGGGAATTGCATTGCACGATCCATCCTATAATGAAGGTTCTAGATGGGTAATCAAAGATTTTCCTGCAGAAAAATGGATAAGTGACCATACTGCGCTTAATATTGCAGTCGGTTACCCATTTTAGCATGAAAATAAAGTTTAAAAATTTCACAATATGTGCAGTCTTAATGTTTAGTGTGAGCATTAGCGCTTGTAAAAAGGACAAAGCAGGAGGCGGTGGATTTAATCTTTTCAGCCTCAATGACGACATACAGTTTGGTGCTCAAGTTGCAGCAGAGATTGAATCTGATCCCGAAACTTACCCAATACTAGATAGTGCTCAAAATATTGAAGCATATGCTCATATTTATAGAATTCGCGATAGTATATTAAATAGCGGCAATGTTGTTCATAAAGATGATTTCATCTGGCAAATAAGAATTATTGAGGATGACAGCATGTTAAATGCCTTTTGCACTCCTGGAGGATATATATATGTGTATACTGGACTTATAAAGTTTTTAGACGCTGAGAATGAGTTGGCAGGGGTAATGGGGCATGAAATAGCGCATGCGGATGAACGTCATTCAACTGAAGCTCTTACTAAAGCCTATGGCCTTGATGTGCTTTTTGCAGTTCTCTTAGGAGATGATAATGCATTATCTCAAGTTGCTAAAGGTCTGTTGAATTTGAGTTATAGTAGAAATAATGAAACGGAATCAGACCAAAGATCAGTAGAATATTTATATCCCACAGCCTATGATGCGCGTGGAGCCGCGAAGTTTTTCGAAAAAATGCTTGCTGCTGGAGGTTCTACCGTTCCACAATTTTTAAGCACCCACCCTAATCCAGAGAATAGAGTTGAAGCAATCAATGCGCATTGGGAGTTGCTAGGCTCTAAAGTGGGAGAAACCTATGAACAGAGATATATTACAGTCAAGAACAGTTTACCTTAGTTAGAATGAATTTAGAAAAAGGAAGATATCAACTCGGCGGAGTTGACCTACTGGATGTAGTTAAAGAACACGGCGCACCAGTTTATGTATATGACGCACAGAAAATAGTAGATAATTATCATCGCTTAAAAAACGCATTTAAAGGCGTTGATGTAAAGATAAAATACGCTTGTAAAGCATTGAGCAATATCAATGTACTCAAGTTATTAAAGAACGAAGGCTCTGGTTTAGATACAGTTTCTATTGAAGAAGCTCAGATTGGCCTTAAAGCGGGCTTTAGTCCATCAGAAATTTTGTTCACTCCGAATTCTGTTGGATTTGATGAAATAAAGCAAGCTGCAGAAATGGGGCTTACTATAAATATAGATGAATTGGGCACTCTTGAACAGTTTGGAGCTAGCTTTGGCTCTAAGATCCCATGTTGCATCAGATTGAACCCACATATTATGGCTGGAGGTAATAGTCATATCTCTGTTGGACATATAGATTCTAAATTCGGAATATCTATATACCAAGTTCCGCATATAAAGAGGATAGTTCAACATTATAAGATAAAAGTTAACGGATTACACATGCATACTGGAAGTGACATTCTAGATGCTGATGTGTTTCTTAGAGGAGCAAATTTGTTGTATGATGCTGCCAAAGAATTCAAAGATTTAGAGTTTATGGACTTTGGCTCTGGTTTTAAAGTGAAATACAAAGAAGGCGACTATACCACCGATATTGAGGATATCGGAAAGAAAATTAGTGAAAGCTTTAAGAACTTTTGCAAAAGTTACGGAAGAAAGCTTGAATTATGGTTTGAACCTGGAAAGTTTATAGTAAGTGAAGCGGGATATTTCTTGGTACAGGTAAATGTTGTTAAACAAACAACTTCAACTGTTTTCGCAGGAGTGAATTCTGGACAAAATCATTTGTTACGCCCTATGCTATATGATGCTTACCATCATATCACCAATATTTCTAATCCTAAAGGAAGTGAGAGAATCTATTCGGTGGTTGGATATATCTGTGAATCAGACACTTTAGGCTATGATCGAAGACTGAAAGAAGTTCGTATTGGCGATATACTGGCTATTCAAAATGCTGGTGCATATGCATTCTCTATGAGCTCAAACTACAACTCTAGATTGAGACCTGCAGAAGTGATGATACACAAAGGTCAAGCAAAGCTTATTCGCAAAAGGGAGAGCTTGGAGAATTTACTTGAAAATCAAATAGAAGTAGAGCTCTAGTACAGTATAAACTCTTTAGTATCTAGCATCTTACCATCAAAAATTACTTGAACTTTGTGGCGACCCGCTTTGTATTTAGCTTCTTGAGTAAAATATAGCACGGCAAATTGCTCTTTACCGTCGTAGTCAAATTCTTTCTTCAAGCTGTATAATTCATCGCTATTGGTGAGTTGTTTAACATTATCAGAAAGTACTTCTCCGCTAGTACCTATAATTCTAATAATAACCTCTTTAGGACCAACTTCCACGAGGCTAGATTTACTCAAAGAAAAAGAGATTTTAACCTGTTTTACTTTGCTCGCTTTATAAGTAGGGCTAGAAACGTCCTTTTTAATTTGAATAGGGTATACGTTTAGGTCATTAATTCTGAGTACTCTGGCCTCTGCAACACTTTCATTGAGGCTTCTGTAAAGGTCTACTAAACTATCGACTGCATGTTCATACTCCTGAGAGCTAATGCTGTATTGATCAACAGCATCACGTGCTATTGCGTATAATCGTTGGGTTTCATCTAATTCTTGGATATATCTTGTATTGCTTTCTCGAAGTTCATTAATTTGATTTCTCGCTTCAGCAAGGCTGCCATAGCTTTCAGAACCTGAACTAGACCCTCCACTGGCAATAAGCGAGGAAATTTTTTGTTTAGCAGCTTTGAGTTCAACAAGTTTCTGTTCCATCTCAGCGCGATATTCATCCTTCATTTCATTTATGGCCAAATTTTCATTTAGTTTATTTTCCAATTCGGCAATAGTGAAATCCAATTCTCTTTGAAGTGAGTCTGCATGCAAATTACTCTGTTCTAGGAGCACCGACAACTTTTGGTTTTCTTTTTCAAGATCCATTCCTTTTTTGGCATATCTAAAGAATAGAAAGACATTTAAGGCCATAGAAATGGCAAAAAGTGCAATAAATAATCCAAGCGATTTATTAGATTTCTTTTGAGTATTTTCCTCTTGGTTTTCCATGATTAAATGAGAATGTAAAAATACCTAATAATTTTGACGTCAGGAATTGAAATGTCAACGTCATATACACTTT
>CBDUMX010000093.1:0-8299 GCA_965368435.1 uncultured bacterium | reverse complement strand
AAGTATCCGTATTCCTTACCCCAACTCATCCAGCAATTTGCCAATCTATGAGCAACTTGCTTTACAGAAGTTTCTGCTCCTGTTGATCCATCTTTTTGAGGAACGCCTGCTTTTCTAAAATATTTTTGAGCAAGAATATCAGTAGCAACTTGAGACCACTCTTTTGGAACCTCAACATTATCCATCTTAAAAACCTCATCGCCTGCAGGGTTTTTAATTACAGATGTTCTAAATTCATACTCGTAAAGATCTGTTGGGCTTACTCCTTCTTTTGTGAAATGGCGCTTAAATTTAAGACCATCCTTGTTGTACTTCGCTTTTTTGCTCATTTGTTAATATCCAATTTAGTGTTTTTGGTTTAGCTCACTAAAAAAATAGGGTGAGTTTTTGGTCAAAACTACATCCTAATTAGAACATAAAACCACCGCCTTTATCCACACTTTAACATTAAAATTTTTCAATTGACTTATTTTTAAGAGATTTGCCGTGTTGATAACAAAAAAATAAGGAAAAACACATACAATTTAAATGCTAAAACTTCCTAATTTTTTTTAATCAACCGCATAACAAACTGCTTATCAGCCTATTAAAATATATACAGTCTAAATGCAGCCAGAATGAGAAGATGGTGGCTGTTCTAATTGACCCCGACAAATGTACGCCTCTATCTATTAAAAAAATAGCTGAAAATCCTGCATTTCAAGGAGTTGACTTTTTACTTGTTGGCGGCAGTTTAGTTACCGATGGAGATATGAAATCTTGTCTTGAGATAATTAAAGCTCAAACAGATAAAAAATGTATAATTTTCCCTGGGGGACCAAATCAAATTGATGCAGCTGCAGACGCTCTTTTACTTCTAAGTTTAATTAGTGGCAGAAATCCTGATTTACTAATTGGCAAGCATGTAGAATCTGCATTTAAACTTAAACAATCAAAGCTCGAAATTATTTCTACTGGTTACATTCTCATTGATGGTGGGCGAACAACTACCGTTTCTTATATCAGTAATACCATCCCTATACCCAGTGATAAAATTGAAATAGCGGCATCTACAGCACTTGCTGGAAACTTATTGGGTAATCAAATAATATATCTCGACTGCGGAAGCGGAGCAGACAAACACGCTCCCTCTAAGCTAATTCAAGCAGTTAAGAGCGAGATTAATGTTCCACTGGTAGTTGGAGGAGGTATTAGAACCAAAGACGATGCTGAGGCTGTCTTTTCAGGAGGGGCAGATGTAGTTGTGGTAGGAAATAAAATAGAAGAAGACTCTAGCTTCTTATCAGATTTAATTGAAGCTAAGAATAAGTTTAACCCGCTGTCAGTTCAAATACAGTAATCTCTGGATTAAATCCTAGTCTTCCCGGATATCCTAAATACCCAAAACCTCGGTTGACGTATAAATACTGATCTCCTTCTTGATATAAATCTGCCCATTCAGGATATCTGTATTTCACAGGACTCCACCTGTAATACTTGGAGTCTATCCCAAATTGCATACCGTGAGTATGCCCTGAGAATGTTGCATTAATGTCTTTAAATTTGGTTAAAACTTCAGCTTTCCAATGACTGGGGTCATGAGACAATAGCAGCTTGGTGCTAGCCTCTTCTGTACCGCGATAGGCCTGTTCCAAATCTCCGTATTTGGTAAAGCCATGTGCACCCCAGTTTTCCACCCCGATTATTGCGAGTTTTTCTCCATCTCTCTCAATAATATGGTTCTGGTTAACCAACAAATTCCAGCCTATTTCTTTCTGATATTGCTTTAGCAACTGCAAGTTTTCCTCTTTGGTTATTCCTTTTTCATCTGGCCAACTGAAATAATCTCCATAGTCGTGGTTTCCTAGTATGGAAAACACACCTAGCGGTGCATCAAGCTTCTTAAATACATCTTTATAGGAAAGAAATTCTTCGGATTTGTTGTTCACCAAATCTCCTGTGAAAAATATTAAATCTGGTTTTTGCTGCATAATCAATTCTATGCCTTTTTTGACTGCTGGTTTGTTCCAGAAGCTTCCAGAATGAATATCTGAAATCTGAACTATTCTCAAGCCTTCAAATGATTTAGGAAGTTTGGGTATTCTAAGGCGCCTCTCATTTACTTGGTAGTTGTGCGCCCCTTTTAATACTCCATAAACCATTCCGCCAAACAGTGCACCAGACGCTAGAGCTCCTGCGGTTACTATAAACTCAGATCTGTTGATCTTTTCTATCATTGCTTCATTTGGGATATCGGAAGCAACCGAAAAGAATCTTGCTAGTCTTACTATATCATCTAGAATGATAAAAAACAACCAGACCAGCTTTGCCAAATAGAGCATAATAAAAGTGGCTAGTATGAATCTAAACACTACACTATTGTGCATGTTTATTTTTAATAGATTGAGTACTATTAAGCTAATAAAGAGGCAGAGCGGTACAAGCCAATATAACGTTTTTAAAGCTGTCTGAAAATCTGGTGCCCATTTTTTTACTAGCAGTTTGAATCCTTGAAAAACATAGTAATCTATGGCTGTTAGGATAATTAAAAGTATAACTAAGAATATAATTCTACTCATTGGTTTAAAACAGTTGCAAGTAATGTATGTTCTTTCTAAATATCGAATTCTATCCGATTTGTATGACAAAATATGCGTTTAAAGCATCATTTTTCGTTTTGTTTGTAATGAGTAAAATCATCACTCGCATAAAATTGGCTTTTAAATGAAACTTGAAGAACAGATAAAACAGAAAAAGTTTAATTCACAATTAGAGAAAGCACTCGTTAATATTACCTTCACCAACAGTGTAATAACAGGCAATCTCAATAAACAGTTTAAACCATATAACATTTCTATTCAGCAGTTCAATGTCATGCGCATTCTAAAAGGGCAGCATCCAAAAGCGGTATCTGTCAATGATATTGCAGATAGGATGGTCGACAAAATGTCAAATGCTTCTCGCTTAGTTGAAAAGCTTAGAATTAAGGGATTAATCAAAAGAACTCAAAGTTCTTCTGATAAACGGCAAGTAGATATAAAACTCACAAAAGCTGGGTTGTCACAATTAGAAATCTTAAATGAAATAGTAGATAATGCGCGTCAAGATTTCAGACATATAAGTGAAGCAGAATATGAAGTTCTAAATACCATATTAGACAAAATGAGAAGATGAGGATTGTCCAATTATTTGCAATTGGCCTTCTTTTCTTTAGTTGTAATTTAAAAAAGGTAGGTGAAATATATAGAGCCGAACTAATTATAAACGACAGTTTAAGCATTCCTTTTTTTATTCATTACTATTCTTCAACCTCTAGTTATGTTATTGTAAATGCGGATGAAGAAATAACTCCTTTGGTAAGCATTGACAATGACAGTATAAGCTTAGAGCATCAAGTATTTAATTCAGAGCTCAGATTTGTACACCGAGGAGACAGTTTGCTAGGTGTATGGTATAATAAAGAAAAAGGTAACTATAAAATGCCTTTTAGGGCGGTGCGCTCTGAACAAAGATTCACCACTCAACAATCTCAGATTGAGTTGCCAAGAAAGTGGCGTTACACTATTGATGAAGGTGATGACGAATACCCCGCAATTGGGATCTTTGAACAATCAGCTCAAGAAATAAGAGGTACTATTTTAACTGAAACTGGTGATTATCGCTTTTTAGAAGGGGTGCTTAGCAATGATAGTTTACTGATTTCAACTTTTGATTTTGCACATGCATTTGTTTTTAAGGCACGTATAATTAATAATGAAATGAAAGGTGTGTTTTACAGTGGCAATCATTGGAAAGCCCCCTTCAGAGCTGTTGTAGACCCAAATGCTGAATTGGGCGACCCGCAAGAGCTAGTGGAAGTTCTTGATAGTATAGGATATGACTTCACTCTTACTGGATTATCTGGAGAAGTAATACGCATTGATCACGCTTTGTTCCAAAATAAGGCTATTGTTCTCCAAATTTTTGGGAGTTGGTGTCCGAACTGCTATGATGAGAGTGTTTTTCTCAATAGCATCTATTCAGACTTGCCAAAAAACAAAATTGAGTTTATAGGAGTGGCTTTTGAAAGGTCGCCCAATTTTTCATCGGCAAAACAGAAAATTGAAAAATTTAGGTCGGGTTTGGCTATCAAATATCCTTTGGCTTATGGAGGAACATCTAATAAGGACAGTGCACAATTGGTCTTCCCTTTTTTAAAGGAGGTTTTATCATTCCCTACCCTTCTGTACTACAACAAAGATCATGAATTAGTTGGTATACACACTGGCTTTAGCGGCCCGGGTACTGGAGATGAATATCTTAAAACGCGAAACGAAATCAATAAATCAATAAAAAGCCTTATTCAGGAATAAAGGTTCTTGCAGTGACTTTATTTCGAACTGCAAAATATCCATAAGCGCCATTACTAATGTTTGAGTTGGGGTTAGCCGGCGGAGGGTCAAAAGGTGTTCCTGCTCTATTCAATTGATTCTGAACTTCAAATAAAAAATTATAATAGCCTTTATTAATGCAGTATTGTTCCATAATAATGGTATCGCCGGGGTTAAATTTAAATGGATAGGGACGTGGTAAGATGCCCTGATCTATTCCTGCAAGAGGGTCATTTGGGTCAACATCCATATTAAAAAAGCTTACATCTCTATTAGCGTCCTCGTCAAGTATAAATCCAAATTGATCTTGAAGGGTGTCATTTCTATAAATATTCCATTCATAATAATCTCCCTCTATTTCAGATTCAATTGATTGTTGGAAAGCATACCAACCTTTTTCGATGAAACCATTGTCATCAGGCAGGTAGTAAGCAGTAAATGTGTCAATTTGGTTTTGATATCTACAATAGTCTGATGCCTCGAATAATTGTCCATTCGCCTCTATCTTTAAAAAATAAGTAAGCCCTGGCAGGCAAGCTTTTGCTAAATTTGTCTTGTACAATCCTTCACCCTCGTGGTAAAGCGTATCTATATTTCCCAGATTATCCGATATGGTAACAAATGCATCATCAACCCCCATAGCTGAATCCTGATTGTAATAGGCTTGGCTATTGGTAATTCTTACCTGCCAAATCTCAGTTTGTGTGGTCAAATCCGCTTCCACAACTATATTGTTTAGGCTTGTCGGGGTGTCTATTTCTATTAAACTTTCACATGCCGTTAAGCTTCCTAAACTCAAAAGTATCAATATGTATATTTTCACTTTCATCATTAAAAATTAAAGTTCCAGGTTATAGATGGGATCATTTTAAAAAGAGCAACTTGCACCGCTATACTTTCGCCTTCTTCCACTCCAAATTTTTCTGCTTGTTCTTCAGTTGCTTGTCCAAAATATATGCTATAAGGATTCGCTCTATTGTAGAAATTATAAATTGAAAAATTCCAGCTGCTTTTAAATTTCTTTTCTGGACGATCTTTAGGTTTGATCGTTACACCAATATCGCCTCTGTGATAATCTGGAATTCTATATTCGTTTCTCGGACCATAGAAATTGTTCCACTTGCCTCTATACCAATATTTGCCTGCTGGTGGAGTAAACGGATTTCCAGTAGAGAAAACGAAGGAAGCAGTAGCAATGATTCGTTTTGTAAATCTATGGCTAACCACAAGCGACAGGTTGTGTCTTCTATCAAATCCTGTTGGATAAGGGTCGTTGCCATTGATGCCCTCAATTTGGCGCATAGTTTTCGACCAAGTATAAGATAGGAAACCGGTAGTCATTCCTTTTACTTTATTGAGGTAAAACTCCGCTCCATAGCTATAACCATCTCCAAATAGCAGCTCTCCATCAAGTTCTTCGTTAAAAATCAGCTCAGCCCCATCGCGATAGTCGATTTGGTTTTGCATCCATTTATAATATACTTCTACAGAGCTTTCAAGGCCAATATCAAAATTCTTGAAAAGCCCTACTGCAACTTGATCTGCAATTTGAGGTTTCACATTATTATTTGATGAAAACCACTGATCCGTTGGAAAAGCAGACGCAGTATTACTCGCTTGTTGAATGTATTGTATGGTTCTATTATAACTAGTCTTTATAGCCATAGTAGGTTTTAAATTATAGCTCAATGCGGCCCTAGGTTCTAATCCTCCATAATAGTTATATGCTTTACCCTTGGGATAAATCGCGGTTTGAGTTAGAGAGTCGATTGGCTCGTAATTTTGATTCTTGGTATAATAGTATTCTGTTCCCCCAACATGTGCAAAGCCAGAGTATCTAATCCCATATCTGACATTAAATCTGTCATTAAACTCATATTTATGGTCTAGGTATATCGCACCTTCAATAGCTTGCCTTTCTTCAATTTGCTGTACATCAGTAGTTGAAGTAAATGTCCCCGGATTAAAATTGTGATGAATGAATTGACCACCAAAATTTAGGGTGCTATTGTTTGAAATAAAGTAAGTGAAGTCTGGTTTTATATAAATGTCTTTAATATCTTGATCGAATCCAAATTTTGCATTCTCTGCAAACTCAACTTCAAAGCCGTAATCAAAATCGCTATAGACAAATGAAATATTAGAAAATAACTTCTGATTGAAAATATGATTCCATCTTAAGGTAGTGGTAGCATTTCCCCATTTTAATCCAAAAAGACTTCCCAGTCCAAATACATCTCTTCCGAAGTAGCCACTTAAATACAATTTGTCTTTATCGCTAATTTCATAATTTGCTTTGAGGTTTAAATCATAGAAGAATAAGGTGCTTTCTTTGGCCAAGTCATCAGGCGATAAAGGCAAAAACACATCGGCATAACTTCTTCTGCCGGCAACCATATAAGAAGATTTTCCTTTTACAATTGGCCCTTCTAAGGTAAGTCTACTAGAGATCGTTCCTATTCCTCCTGTACCAGCAAAATGTTTATTATTACCATCCTTCATTCTAATATCAATTAATGATGATAATCGACCTCCGTATTTTGATGGTATTCCGCCTTTATACACTTCTAAATCTTTAATTGCATCGCCATTAAAAACACTAAAAAAGCCCAAAAGATGAGAAGCGTTATACACAGTGGCTTCGTCTAAAAGTATCAGGTTTTGATCTTGCCCGCCACCTCTAACATTTATCCCAGAGCTGGCTTCTCCTCCAGATTGGATTCCAGGTAATAAAGTTATGGTCTTAAGCACATCAACCTCCCCAAAAACTACAGGGATCTCTTTGATTTGCTCCATTTCCATTTTAACAACACTTATTTTTTTATTTTCTACCTTGCTCTCTTCAGATTTAGCTGTAATAGTAACATCCCCTATCTGCTGAGCTGATTTTTCAAGTTCAATATTCAGGGTGAGATTCTCTTCGAGCTTCACTGTCTTTTCCAAAGTGGTAAAGCCTAAATAGGTATATTTTAAGTTGTAAACTCCTTTAGGTAGAGAAATTGAATAGTATCCATATTCATTTGTGACCGCTCCTCCACCATTTTCAATGTAAACTACAGCTCCAATGAGGTCTTCACCGTTTTCGGCATCACGCACTCTGCCGCTAATACTGAAATCTTGAGCCAAACTGGTGCTTGCTAATGAGATAAACAGCAGGATAAGTTTGATTTTCTTCATGTTATCAGGTTCAAACGTATGGCTCTTAAAAATGTTTCAGCATTAATGTCGTTAATCTTCTTTAAATTTAGGACGAATGAAAGGGTGAATAATTAATGACAAATCACTTAGCTTTGAAGTGAATGTCCATAAAATCTCAGATTCCAAATGCCTTTACACTTAGCAATTTACTCTGTGGCATTCTGATTATTATTGTTTCATTCAAAGGCTTATTCACAACCGTCATCGTTTTGGCTGCTGCGGCCTTAATTTTTGATTTTTTAGATGGAAGTGCAGCTCGAGTATTAAAGGTTAAAAGCGATATAGGAAAAGATTTAGATTCATTAGCCGACATGGTAAGCTTCGGGGTGGCTCCAGCAATTGTTTTATACAACTTTTGGTTACCACATTTTAGTTCTACAGCCTCCTATTTGCCTTTTTTAGCACTATTACCTGCAATTTTTGCCGCTTATAGGTTAGCTGTCTTTAACAATACAAGCCAATCTTCTGAGTATTTCCTAGGTTTAGCTACCCCCGCTCTGGCAATCTTTGCATTCAGCATACCTTTAGCAGCATGTCATAGTATTGCCTTAAACCTCATTGCCAATAGCCCGTGGCTAATAGTTGTATATAGTTTTTTAGGTTCATATCTGTTATTGAGTAGAATCAAATTTTTATCCTATAAACTGGGTAGTCCAGATAAATATCTGAACAGAACTAGATTAATCAGCATAGGTTGTTTTATCCTTATTGTTGCTTTTTTTAAGTTTTTCGGAATTATTCTTTGTTTGCTA
>CBDUMX010000092.1:0-8344 GCA_965368435.1 uncultured bacterium | reverse complement strand
AGATGCACCCTTTGAATAAAAGAATAAACCACTACCTATTCCTTGCTTTAGCATTTTTGTTTACGGCATTTCAGCAAAGCTATGCCTCAAATCAATTGCTCTTCTACAGCTCTTCTGATGATGTTCAAGCTCAAATCGCTGAACAGAAATCTAATCTCGCTACCGCGAATTCTAATGCAGAAAAAGCAATTGCAAATAACAATATTGGAATAATTTTAGCAGCTTCAGGATGGTATACCGAAGCCTATGCATATTTTAAAGAGGCAGAATCATTAATAGATGGTCAAAATTGCTCTAAAGCAAGTTGCATTAGCAAAGGCAATTTGTCTTATTTGGCTGTTTACAATTCTGACAATAGTAGTTTGCCCAAATACAAAGAGGCTATTTTTTGTGCTCGACAACTCAACAATCAGGTTTTAGAAGCTTATATATTAATTAAAGCTGGTCAGTTGGCTGAAATTCAAGGCAATTATTCGGATGCCTTTGCATCCTATTTTAAGGCACAAGAATTATTAGGAGACTCAGCTCAAAACTTATTAAATCAAGTAAACTTTAGAATAGCAAACGCACTTGATGCCATTGGTCAAAGTACCTATGCCAAATACTATATTGACCAGATTTTAGAAAGTAAAACGATATTTACTGGCACTAATCTCATTGAACTAAATCTGTTACAAGCCAGGGTAGATCTGGCACAAAACAAGAACAGTAATGCTGTGAAATCAGCAAATGCTGCTTTAGATATCGCAAAATCTATAAATAGCTCCTACTGGCAGTTAAAGGCTCAAATGCTATTGGCCACTGCTGAAACGGCGCGTTCTAATTTTGCAGAGGCACAGCAATATGTCACTATGCTAAGCGCATCACACAGACTCGGCGAGTTCCCAACTTTGGATGCGGAAGTACTGGTGTTTCAAAGTGAAATGGCCCTTAGTTCTAATGACTACCAACAAGCAATTGATCTTACAAATCAGGTAGTGAGAACAAATCAATCAGGTCCGTATATTAGTAAAACCAGTTTGGCTAATACATATAAGATTCAGATGACTGCTTATGAAAAATTAGGTAATCTGTCAAAAGCCTACGAAATTTCACACAAGCTTGCTGAGCTCAATGAAAGGCTATCTAAACCTGGAGCCTTTAGGCAGTTTGAACAATTAAAAACGGCCTTTGAATTTTCTAAACAACAAAAAAGGAATATAGAGCAGCAGGCTGAGGATAAAATCAACTTTAATGAACAACAGACAGAGAACCTCCTTAAGTATTCCAGTTTCATTGCATTAATAATTTTATCGGTTTTATTAATTCTCCTTTATCGTCAGATTAGAATTAAGCAGCGAACCAACGCACAACTTGAGCAGAGAAATACGCTCATAAACCAACAGAATCAAGAATTGAGAAAAATGAATACTGTGCTCGAAGATGCTCGTCAACAAGCGGAAGCAGGTTCAGTTGCAAAATCAAATTTCCTCGCAGTTACTAGTCACGAGATTAGAACTCCAATGAATGGTATTATGGGAATGGCCAGTCTTCTTCTTGAGACTAAACTCAATGAAGAGCAACATAAATATGTTGAAACTATCCAAACAAGTAGTGAAAATCTACTGACAATACTCAATGACATTTTAGACTTCTCCAAAATTGAGGCAGGCAAAATGAATATAGAGTCTACCATGATAGACTTGGATAAATTATTGGATGAGGTAATGATCATTTTCTCTAAACAAGCTAAGGACAAGAATATTGAACTAAGCAAGTTTATTGGAAACGTCATGATTAAGCAGTTCCGTGGCGATATTCTCAGAATTAGGCAAGTACTTATTAATTTGGTTAGCAATGCTATTAAATTCACTGATAACGGACAGGTAAGGATTATAGTTGAACTCGATGAACTATTACGTGCTCAAACGGAAGATGCGCGTATTGCCAAATTGAAATTTTCTGTAAAAGACAATGGAATCGGCATCTCTGAAGAGAAGCAAAAGAAAATATTTGAATCCTTTGAACAAGAAGACTCTTCAACTTCCAGAAAGTATGGAGGTATTGGTTTAGGGCTAAGTATTTCTAAAAAACTTGTGGAGTTGATGGGTGGTGAAATTGGTTTAAGCTCCGAGAAAGGTGTAGGTACTACTTTCTATTTTACTCTCAACGTAGAAATCCCGAATTCCGTTTCTAAGAAAGAAATCCCAGCCAGCACTACAGAAGAAGGAAAAATTCTTCCGGTTGTCGACCAAAAACTCAATGAAAACTTCCCGCTGAGAATATTACTAGCTGAGGATAATCCTTTCAACAAGCTATTCATTGATAAGCTATTTGAGAAGTTTGGATACACTGACTACTTACACGCAGAAAATGGTTTAGAAGTCCTTAAAATTCTAGACAATAATAAAGTGGACATCATACTAATGGACATTCAAATGCCTGAAATGGATGGCATGGAAGCGAGCAAAAAAATAATTGAGAAATACGGTGATGATCGTCCGGCAATTATTGCGCTGACAGCTGATGCAAACGATTCAAGTAAAAATCAATACCTGGAGGCGGGAATGGATGGCTTCTTAAGCAAGCCGTTTAAAGCTGAGGACTTAAAGCAGCTGCTGAAAGAATACAGCGAAAAGCTAAGTAAAGCCAGCCTAATCGATTAATATACTTTCTATTGCTTTTGTCTTAAGTAGGCATTCTAACCATTCTTGCTCTGGAATGGAATCTATAGTTATAGCGCCACCTGCACTATAGGCAATTTTGTTTTCCGACATATCGCATATAAGGCTTCTTATAATAACATTGAAATCGAAATCACCATTTGGTTCGATATAGCCTATGCTACCAGAATACCATGACCTGTTAAAATCTTCCAACTCATCAATAATCTTCATAGCCGCAATTTTTGGGGCGCCTGTCATGCTACCCATAGGAAAGCTAGCCTGCAGTATTTTATTTAGGCTATCTGTTTGCAGTTCTCCGCTTATGCTTGAAATCATTTGATGCAATTGAAGATAACTGTATATGCCAAATAGCTCTTCAACTTTAATACTTCCAGCTTTACAAATTTTGGCAAGATCATTTCTAACCAAATCTACTATCATAACATTTTCAGCTCTGTCTTTTTCAGATTGGTACAGAGCGGAAATCAACTGCTGATCTTCAATGTGGTCTTTGCCTTTTCTGATTGTGCCTTTTATGGGTTGACTTAAAATTTTGCTTTCTCGTCTCGACAAGAAACGCTCCATACTAGCCCCACATAGATAGACATTCTGCCATCTAAAGAAAGATGCCATTGGAGTTGGAGATTTCTTCAAGAGCTTAAGTTGAAATTCCAATGGGTTGAAATTGCTAAATTTATACTGATGTTGAACGCAATAATTCAACTCGTATACCTCACCTTGTCGGATTAGGTCTTTAATCCCTCTTACTTTGTTGAGGTACTGTGTTTGATCTATCTGATTGGTCTTTACTAGGCCTTCAAGAGAGACATCGTCAAAAGCTGATGGGCTATTAAAATTCTGATTTATGATTCCTTTCTCAATTTTAATTTCTCCATTCTTGCTAAGAGATAATACAGTCTGTGGAACAAATAATGAGAGTTCAGGAGTTTTTATGTATTCTGGATTGAGGCTTTCAAGTTTCTCAAAGCGATTTTTAAGATCGTATGCTAATATGCCAAACACCCAATTGTCCTTTACTAACTCATCAAAGTCTTCATTGTAAATAGTAAAGCTCTGCTCTGCACCAAAAGCAGCTAGCAATTCATATTTATCAGATTGCATTCCAGAGCTAAGTTGACAACTGTCTAATATGCAGCAATAATCATAACTAGAACCGTAGTGATAAACTAAAGTTTTAAAATGGTCAATGCCGTACTCATGGATGATATTTTGTAGACTCAACTCATTCATTAAAATATTTGCTAATGAGTTTAGCTTTTGCCGGTCCAATTACCGATGCGATTTCCGCCTCATCAGTCTTTTTAATCTTTGCAACAGATTTAAAATGACGAAGTAATTCGGCTGCAGTTTCATCACCGATACCTTTAATCTCGGTCAGTTTGCTAATTATAGTTCCTTTACTTCTTTTGTTTCTGTGATGAGTAATTCCAAATCTATGTGCCTCATCGCGCATTTGCTGAATAATCTTTAAACTTTGAGATTTCTTATCAATGTATAAGGGCAAAGGGTCTTCAGGGTAATATATTTCCTCAAGCCTCTTCGCTATGCCCACTATAGCTAGCTTGTCATATATTTTCAGATCTTTTAATGCTTGCACCGATGATGAAAGTTGTCCTTTGCCACCATCAATAATGATGAGTTGAGGTAGTTCTTCGCCTTCTTCTATAAGTCTTTTGTAGCGTCTGCTCACTACTTCGTACATAGAGGCAAAGTCATTTGGTCCCTCAACAGTTTTTATATTAAAATGTCTATAATCTTTTTTAGAAGGCTTGGCATTTTTGAAAACCACGCAAGCCGAAACGGGATATGCTCCTTGGATATTGGAATTATCGAAACACTCCATATGAACTGGCAGATCCTTTAGTTTTAAATCCGATTGTATGGTCTTTAGAATTCTTTCAGTTTTTAGTTCTGGATTTAATTTTTCGTACTGCTTAGTCTTTTCTTTAGCATACCATTCTGCATTCTTCAAGCTGAGATCCAAAAGTTTCTTTCTGTCGCCTGATTTAGGTATAACAAAATTTCCTTCGATATCTAACTTTATGGGACTAATTACTTCTACCGTTTCATTGTTGAGCGTCTTGATTTCAGCATAAACGCGTTCTAAAATTTCAGCTTTGTCTTCATCCATTTTCTTTTTAAGCTCAAAGTTTTTGGATTGGATGATAATGCCGCCACTAACGCGCATGAAGTTCACATAAGCATAGTTAGCTTGATTGTAGACATTTAAAACATCAACATCATTTATTCTGTGATTGACAACAGTGCTTTTGCTTTGATATTTATCTAGTAAATCGAGCTTTTGCTTATAGCGTTCCGCTTCTTCATAATTCCAATTGTCGGCTGCTTTTTTCATCAGCGTTTTGAGATGAGATTTTACTTCTTGCAAATTGCCTTTCAAAATATACTTGATATGTGCAATACTGTCCATATACTCTTCCTCTGACTCCAGGCCTTCACAGGCCCCTCTGCAGTTGCCAATTTGATACTCCAGACACACTTTAAACTTTTTGGCTTCTATGTTTTTCTCGCTGAGTTGATAGTTGCAATTTCTGATAGGATAAAGCTGTTTACAGAGATCAAGCACTATTTTCATCATACGGACGGATGCATAAGGTCCGAAATACTCAGAGCCATCCTTCACAGGATTTCTAATTGGATAAATTTTGGGGAATCTCTCTTTGGTAATTTTTATAAGCGGAAATGACTTATCATCTTTAAGATTTATATTGTATTTAGGTTGAAACTCTTTAATTAGACTGTTTTCTAATAGTAGGGCTTCAAGTTCAGTTGGTACAACGGTTACATTTAAGTCGTGAATTTTACTTACTAAAACCTTTGTTTTTCTATTCTCAAATTGTTGTTTGTTAAAGTAAGAAGTGACCCTTTTTTTTAAGCTCTTAGCTTTACCTATATAAATGATATCTCCAGACTTATTAAAGTATTTATAAACTCCTGGTTGATCAGGGAGTAGTTTTAGTTTCTTAATATATGGCGCCTTTTCTTCCAATATCCTAATTGCTCCATTCGTTCTTACGCTTTATCCAATTCGCCAACCTGCTGTAGTTGAATATTAGGTATAAGCCAAGAATTATAGAAGCTAAATTGCTCACGAAAGTTTTCAGGTTATTCGTTGGCATGCTTACAGCATCTGCTTCATTGGCAGTTCTAATCATATAGAATACTTCTACTATAATATCAACTACATTAGCAGTAAACAACCATAGCCCCACAAACAGAATCACAATTCTAATTAGCACCTCAAAAGATTCCAGTTTAATTTCAAATTGCTCTTCCTGAAATTGTTTGTCTAGCTTCATTAGGTCAATCACGAGATCAGCTTTAAACATAAGAATAAAGCTTACTCCCAATATATAGATCAGTTGAATGATACCCGCGGAATAAAACAAGGCTGCTTCGATGTTAAAAAACAAGGATATTATAGATGATACATACTGAAATGAAGATAGGAAATTGTAGACCCCTGCTAGTATAAGAACTAATTTAATTACTTGTCTAACTTTCATTCTAATTGGATCTATCAGTTATTTTTTGTTCGAATCGGAATTTATCGTTTTTCCATAGACGGAAATACCAATAGAGCGGTAAACTTATAAAACTGAGAAAAATCAGTAATAGTACCCACAAAAGTTTGTCGTTTTCACTCGCAGATTCATCTTTGATTGCAAAAATTATGTATGTGATCATTAGGGCAAGTCCAATCAAACTTCCCAACCCAATACACAACATAATCCAGATATAACTTGCGAAGAATTGTTCGGGAAAGGCTGAATTATCGAATTCATAATTCAAATGTTCATAAAAACCGGTGAAAATAAAACGAATAAGCAATGCGAAAGCGAGCCCTGATAAAAGCAAGGGAACAAATGAGAGTATACCCAATAGTATTTTATTTTGTCGCTTCATCTAATCAATCCAAATCCTGTCACCGTCAAATTTAGGACTTTGGATACTAATTACTTTAAGTGGTTTTTTCGAGCTCGTTACCACAGAGTGGGATGTCCCCATGGGTATTATGAAATAATCACCTTTTTTAATGTTAAATGTAGAATCTCCAACGGTCATTACTCCTTTGCCTGAAACAACTTGAATTATTTCCGTGTGATGAGCGTGGTAATGTGCTTTTACACTCTTCTTTACCCATATGATGTATGTTGAGTGCAAACTGTCTTCACTGATTTTCTTCACATAGATATTTTCATAATTATTTGAATCTGGTTTAACCGATTTTGGTTTAAGCGATTGCGCAAATAATGTTGAGCTAATACTAGCTAGGAGTAAAAAAAGTAGTATGGCACGCATAATTTTACGAATTTACGGTAACTATTTGTTTGTTTTGTACGTTAATAAGGTATTGAAACGATTCGTTCAGATTTTAGTTTTCTGTTGTGTCTCAGTTACCAGTTTCGCTCAAACTGGAAGATTCCATGCAGAATTTAGATCGTTATTAGACGGTGAAAGGATTCTATATGCCAAAATCACGAATAGTTCTGGGGAGTCAAAACTTACTAATTCCGACGGCTATGTAAATATTGAGTATTCCTTTGGCACTGAGTTACAGGTTTCCCATATTAGCTACGATTCTTTAAATATTTCAACTGAAGATTATAAGGATGGCGATACTGTCCTTTATTATTTAGCACCGCGGACCTTTACACTTAGAGAATTTCAATATTCAATACTCGGACCTCGTTTTACGTTTGACAATAAATTTATCGATACTGATTTGGGTAAGTCTGATATAGATATAGTTAAAGAGCGTCTAGAGATAATTGATATGAAGCAGGATTTGGTAGCACTCGATAGAGCAGCTGCTGATGGGGTGAGGCTAGGTAGCCCTATAACTGCTCTATATGAACAGTTCAGTAAGGCAGGTAAAGAAAGACGGAAATATGCAGAATTATTAGCGAGGGACTATACTGACAGTTTGACTCGAACCAAATACAATATTCAAGTAGTACAATCTTTAACTGCGATAGGCAACATAGGCGAAGTTCAAGATTTCATGGATTTTTGCAGTTTTGATCAAACATATATTGAACAAACTGAGCGTGTAGAAATATATTTCGAAATTCTGCGATGCAGAGAAGAATACGAATTGCTCAACAATCCTTAAAAATCAATTTTGTAGTATAGCAGAGGAAGGAAAGCCAATTGAGGTTGCTCTATCAATCGCTTATTTCCAGGATTTTCCGGATCGTTAGCGTATACCACGGTTAGGAGATTTTGACGATTAGTGACATTGAGTAAATCAATAGATATTTCATGCGTAGCTTTCTTGCCATTGATCTTATAACCCAATTTTACATCCCATCTGAGGTAGTCGGGAAACTGCAGGCTGTTTCTTTGCTCTTCGATAAAGTATACGTAGATGCCATCAGCCGCAGTTCTAGCTGAATCTACAGGTGAGTAGCGCTTTCCACCGGCCCAAGTAACTTTTGTTCCAAAACTCAAATTGTTCTTTTTCTTTCTACCTACCGCCAATTCATATCCTCCAAGAATATTTAGAATAAAGTTGCCGTTAAAATCAGAGTTCCTTTCAATGCCATCTTTACCTGTATATTTTGAGTCGTACAGCGACCCACTTGCTAAGAAGAAAAGATTATTACTAAAGAATTTTTCTAGTGTAGCTTCTATACCGTAATTTTTACCAGTAC
>CBDUMX010000091.1:0-8443 GCA_965368435.1 uncultured bacterium | reverse complement strand
ATATAAATTAGCTTTTTTTATCACTCAGCTTTTCGAAAACATATATTTCAAATTTATGCTCATTTAGTGTTTTTACTAAGCTATTTGGTTCCAAATGGTGGATCAATTTGTAGTCCTGATGTTCTAATAGATAATCTAAAGGAATGCCAGCCTCGTTAGGTCCGAAGTGCCCATCCCAAATGATTATATCTCCCTTTTTGTAATAGTCTAGAGAGGTAAACCACAATTCTTCATGCTCGTTTCTATTCCATGGATCTATGTCGGCCAAAATTGAAAAATATGGATACATATACACCTTGGTTCTGTTTTCGTAATCCTGCTTCTTATACCACTGATATAATTCCGTATATAATTCTTGCTCCTGGCTTATTTGAAGTGGGTATTTATAGGAATAATATTTAATGGGAGTATAAATGCTGTTGCCAATGAGGGCAAAGATTAGAACCCACCGCCATTTTTCAGGTATTCTTAATAAAAGTTGATCCGCTGCCTTAGCAGCCATAATCGCCGCCAAAGGTGCAATGACAACCATTACTCTTACATATCCGCAACTACCCATCATCCCCAGACCCCAAATCAACGAGTGTATTCCGAAGTAAGCTAAAAATAGTGATGGAATCAGCGTATTGCTCAGATTGAACTGTTTTTTGAGATTGTTGCGAATATTGAAGTAATAATCCACTAGAAGTAGTAGACAAATTACAAAACCAAAAGTAATGTGACCCCATCGTATGTAATTAAAGAAAGAGCCAGAACCACAGACATTTTCTCCGCTGAGTTCAAATTTTAAATAAGGGTTTTCTGTAATTATCCAGAAAGGCTTACCTTCTATTATCCAACCAATTATGTTGAATGTGATGCTGCCAATTATTAAAAAACCGATAGCTTTATAGTTCTTAGCAATCACTATCAGATAAAGTGCAATAATTGCTGCTATAACAAAACCTTCAGATCGTGCATAGGGTAAAAAACCGGCGATTAAACTTCCAATTAAAAAGTTGTTTTTACTGAAGTAAAATATACATAAACTCAACAGGAGAGCATTTAGCGGCTCCGTTAGGGAGGATATGGTATTGTCGAGGAATATTGGACTAAAAAGGCAAAATACAAAGGCTAAATAAGCGTGTTTAATCTGCAAATTTTTAGCTGATTTAAAGACCAGAAATGCAGAAGCCAGTAGAGAAATGATATTGAGCAATACACTTCCTTTAAGCCCGAATTGAGTAAATGGCGCTGCAATCATATTATATACCGGTTTACCCCAATAGTGCAATAAAAGTTCAGGATGGGTGAAGCTATAACGCGCGATTAAATAATGACTATAGCTATCCATTCCTCCTTCCAAGCCTGGAGACTTTAGAAAAAGTATATAGAGTAATACCGCAGTTGCAGTTGCAAGAAGAATAAGGAATCTATGCTGTATCTTTTGTTGGCCTATAAGCATTTAGCTTATTTTAAACCAGAACGACCCTCCGTGTTTCTCAACATTCTTGGATTCAATGGCATTCCAAGTGGGTTGGAGTTGCTCTAGTAAGTCTTTCTTCTCAAAGATATAATAGTTTGGACATATAACTTCATAATTTGAGGCGTTCAAGAGATAGGTTGCCAATAGGTATTGTTCAGAATAATATCTCTGAATCATGAAATCTGGATAGTCATATGGAATATAAATATCGTGAACATGCACTATTACCCCTGGTTTAAGTCGAGGTAAAATGTCTAAGAAGAAAATGGTAACATCTGAATTTGGAAAGCAAACATGAGAATTGTCGACATAAACAATATCATTCTCACCTAGTTTATCAAAAATGCTTAAATCTGCTTTATCAATGGTAGTTCGCTCACAAACATCACTTAATTCATCAATTTCCGTTCTAGGATAAGGATCAATTGAATGAATCTTGGTTTGAAGATTATTGTTATTTATGGCATTGCGGGCCACTTTAGTTGAGTTTCCCGAGCCAATTTCAACATAATGTTTTGGATTGTGTTTAGATATGATGCCGTATAAGGAAATAATATCGAGACCTGGCAAATAACCGTTATTCCAACTTGGTTCAGCTGTATCAGAACTGCTGAGTTCACTCATATTTCTCAATGATGAGAAATAATCTTTGTAGGTATTAAAATCCTTTAGTAACTCAGAATATTTAGCATCGTTTTTAGAAACGATATCATACAAGCCTTTATGGTAAGGAGATGAGTATCTAGCTTTTAACTCTAGAGGGTATTCTAGAATTACTTTTTGTTGCGACGGTTTAAGTAATTTATACAGTCGCTTTAGTTTATTTAGCATGTACTTAGTAAGTCGATTTTACTTTAAGAATATCATTTACTCTTTTCTCTGCAAGAACGATTGCAGCGCGTTGAGTATGAATTTTTTGCTCTTCAGCTAATTTAAAAATACTCAAGGTAGTATCGTAAATGTTTTCCGTATCGCGCATTGCATTTTCTCGGTTATAACCAATATGCTCAGAATAAACGTTTATCAGTCCACCAGCATTAATCAAGAAATCCGGTGCGTACAGTATTCCTTTCTCAGCAAGCATAGGTCCGTGTTCTTCTTCAACTGCCAATTGATTGTTAGCAGCACCTGCCACGATATTACAGTTTAAAGCGTTGATATTTTGGGTATTTAGGATTGCACCTAAAGCACAAGGTGCGAAAATGTCAACTGGGTGAGAATAAATCTCATCATTAGTTAATATTTGAGCACCGTAATTTTTAGAGGCATGAGACAAATTACTTTCGTTGATATCACTAACAAATACCTCAGCACCATCTTTATGTAGTAGTTCAACAAGATGCATTCCTACTTTGCCAATGCCTTGTACCGAAACTTTTTTACCTCCAAGAGAATCTGAACCATACGCCTTTTTAGCAGAAGCTTTAATTCCCATATAAACTCCATAGGCAGTAACAGGCGAAGGATCTCCGCCGCCTCCCATAGATTCAGGAAGACCTACAACATGGCTAGTTTCCATATTAACGTACTCCATATCCTTGGTAGTAGTTCCAACATCCTCAGCAGTAATGTACTTTCCATTTAGATTTTCAACAAATCTTCCAAACTTTCTCATGAGTGCTTCAGATTTGTGTTTACTAGCGTCTCCTATGATAACAGCTTTTGCTCCACCTAAATTTAATCCAGAGATTGCAGCCTTAAATGTCATACCGCGAGAAAGTCTTAACACATCGTTAAGTGCCTCTTTTTCAGTAGCATAATGCCACATTCTTGTACCTCCAAGACCAGGGCCTAAGACTGTATTGTGAATCGCAATTATTGCTTTTAAACCAGTTGCATTGTCGTTACACAAAACAATTTGCTCATGATCAGTTGTTTCTAATTTAGAAAACAAGTCAAGTTCAGTATTCAAAGATGATAAAGTTGCTGTTGTCATAAAATTACTTCTAGTTTGAAGGAAGTTTAATTTGCCGCAAATTTATATTATTTGATAACATTTCATTATTAGAGGTTGAAAGCACTATATACACTTAAACAAAATTTCCTGAAGTACAAATCGTATCTCATTGGAGGCGTGGTTTTTATAATCCTTGCAAACCTTTTTGCAATTTTTATCCCACCCTTGGTTAGAGAGGCAATAAATAGCTTCATTTCCATACTTGAAGGTGGAAAAGTACCCGAATTCGTGAGCAAGTATATTGGAGAAGTAAGTGATCCTTCAAGAATTGCTTTATTCTTTGGTGGCTTAATAGTGGGCAGCGCTATACTCAAGGGAATATTTATGTTCTTTATGCGTCAGACTATAATTGTTATGTCGAGATACATAGAATACGACCTTAAGAATGAAATATTCAATCAATACCAAAGCTTGGGCCAACGGTTCTATAGTTCAAACTATACGGGTGACTTAATGAACAGAATAAGTGAAGATGTCTCTAGAGTGAGAGATTTTGTGGGTCCGGCAGTAATGTATGCTATTAATCTATTCTTCATGATTTCTATGGTAGTGAGCATGATGTTTTATGTCAATGCTGAAATTACACTTTGGGTTCTAATTCCTTTACCAATATTGGCTATCACCATATATTTGGTAAGTGATACCATGAATAAGCGCAGTGATATCATTCAACAAAAGCTGTCTAATCTAACTTCATATGCTCAAGAAAGCTTTTCTGGAATTCATGTGTTGAAATCATTTGCTGCAGAAGAAGATTTCGCAAGAGACTTTAAAGAGCTCACAGATGAATATAAGGAAACAAATATGAGTCTGGTTAGGGTAAATGCTCTATTTATGCCAGCTGTAATAGGTTTAGTTGGCCTGAGTGTTTTAATAACGGTTTATATTGGGGGAATGGCTGTAATCAATGGTTCATTCACTTTGGGTAATATAGCGGAGTATGTAATCTATGTATACATGCTCACTTGGCCTGTGGCTTCTTTGGGTTATATAACATCACTTGTGCAGCGAGCGGCTGCTTCCATGGCGCGAATTAATGAGTTTATGAGTGTAGAACATGAGCCAGATTTAGGTGTACATAGTTTGGATGAGTTGAAGCATGAAATTGAGTTTAAAAATGTGAGTTTCAGATACACTGAAGAAGCTGATTATGCTTTGCACGAAATCTCATTCAAGATTAAAGCAGGTACTAAATTTGGTATTATTGGCACTACCGGGAGTGGTAAATCAACTATTGCAAAACTGTTAATGGGAATTTATAGACCGAGCTCTGGTGAAATACTGGTTGATGGTAAAAGGATAGAGGACTATAAACGATCTTCTTTGCGTAAATTATTTGGATATGTATCTCAAGACATTTTCTTGTTTTCAGATAGCATAAGAAATAACATACTTTTTGGCAATAATGACATTGAAGATAGCAGCAGATTAGATGAAGTGATAGAAATGGCTTCTTTGGATAAAGAAATTGAGAAATTTCCAAATAAATTAGAAACCATTTTAGGGGAGAGAGGAATAAGCTTGTCTGGTGGACAAAAACAGAGAACAGCCATAGCAAGAGCCCTGATAAAAGAGCCCAATATTTTATTGATAGATGACGGTCTATCTGCTGTCGACACTAAAACAGAAGTTGCTATTAAACACGCACTATCAAAGGCAAGTAAGGGGGCAACTTTCATTAATATCAGCCACAGAATATCTTCAGTTCAGGATGCCGATTGTATTATTTTTCTCGACAATTCTAAAGTAATAGAAACTGGAAATCACGAAGAGCTTATGGAAAAGAATGGAGCATATGCAGATCTTTATAATCGCCAATTGCTTCAGACTGAGGAGGTAGATTTATGATTTCTGTTTGAAATCTTCTATTTTTTATCTTCTTTTGACATTCATTTTATAAACGAACTAGACGATGGCGGAGTCCAATTACGACAGAGAAGAGGTGTTTTCAAAACGCGTAAGAGCAGGTAAAAGAACCTACTTTTTCGATGTGAAAACTACTAAAGGCAATGACTATTACATCACCATTACAGAAAGTAAGAAGCGATTTGAAGATGGTAATTATGTGAAGCACAAAATTTTCTTGTATAAGGAAGATTTTAACAAGTTCATGGAGGCATTCACAGAAACGGTAAACTATGTGAAAAGTGATTTGATGCCAGAGTATGACTTTGATGAGTATACTCGCTCGAACGAAGAGGAACACTAAAAGTCCACTAATTTGCAAAAACCAATTTGGATCTTTGGAGGAATAGCCGGGATACTTAGCGCTAGCTTGGAATATTTGTTCTATTCAGGGCAAATAGATAATTCCAAATTCATGTATTTACTAAAAGTGTTTATCTTATTGATATGCATAGTTTTTGGCTTAATACTCATCAAAAAATTAATAGGAGGTGTAATAAGTATTGCGCGCACCCTGCTTTCTGGAATATTAATCTCGGTAGTTAAAAGTTTAATCACTATTGCTGTATTTCTGGCTTTATACGCCCCTGACGGTTCTTTTTACGAACCACATTTGCAGAAGGCCAAAACTGAAGCCACAGAGATCATTAATGAAAAGTCGGATTTAGAAGAAGATGAAAAACCTGCTAAAATAATTGAAGCACATTCTTATATCGATGGGCAGTTTAAACCTTTAGGATACAGTGTTTCTACTATTATTGAAGGCTTAGTTACAGGTTTTATTGTTTCGCTTTTAATGGCAGCATTCATTGCCACCAATATGATGTATAAGGAGTAATGGTAGAATTTAATAGTCAAACAGCACTCATCAATAAATCGATTTCTGAAGTCTATACCTATTTGTGCTCGCCGGCAAACTATGAAAGCTTAATGCCAACTAAAGTTAGGAGCTTTCAAGAGATTGAGAATGGAGCCAAATTAGACATAGAGGGAATTGGAAATGTTGAGCTGGTTTTCTCTAAAAAAGAAGAGCCAAAGTTTATAGAATTTATACCTCAGAATAAAGTGCCTTTTGAGTTTAATTTACAATGGGAACTTGAAGAAGTTGCAACTGCTCAAACAAGAATTAAAGCGAAAATAAACGCTAAATTAAACTTTATGATGCGTATGATGGCCGAAAAGCTGTTGGTTAATTTTCTAGATGTTCAAGTAGCAAAACTGCAAGAAAAACTGAATCATGAATAAAATACTTAGGTATGCATGGGCAGTGTATTTTCTGTTGTGCTTTGTCCTAATATTTCTACTCCTTTATCCTCTCTTTTTAATACTATTATCTAAAAAAAAGTGGTATCCAAAAGCTCATGCTCTCAGAAGATTTTGGGGGCGAACTTTAATGCTGATCTGTGGCTTGCAACCACAAACCGAATATGAAGAAGCTTTAGATTCAAACAAAACCTATATTTTCACTCCTAATCATTTTTCATATTTAGATATTTTATCAGTAAACGTTCAAATGCCATATTATTTCAACTTTATGGCCAAGAGTGAATTGGGTACAATTCCGCTGTTTAAGATATTTTTTAAAACCATAGATGTTCCTGTTGAGAGGAACAGCATATCTGGAGCTAAATTGGCTTATCGACTGGCAAACGAGCGCCTAAGTGAAGGTGTAAGCCTATTGAATTTCCCGGAGGGCGGTATAGGTGAGACCGTACCTAAAATGAGAAATTTCAAATTAGGAGCATTTAAAATGGCTATAGAGCAAGGAGTAGAAATAGTGCCGATAACCATAGCAGATAACTGGAAGCGTTTGCCTTCTGGAGGTTTGGAATCAGGCGGAACGCCTGGAAAAATGAGAATGTATGTTCATCGACCAATCAATACATCAAATCTAAAAGATGGAGATGAACATCAATTGGCTTCAATGGTTTATAGTATAATTGAAGATAAGTTTAAAGAAATGAACGGAAATGGGCATTGATAATCAAAAAATAGATGAGTTGGCACAACTTGCTCGCTTGGAGTTCAAGGCGGAAGAAAAAGAACAAATCAAAGCTGATTTAAATAATATACTCAAATTTTGTGATAAGCTGAAAGAGCTAGATACAAAAGGAGTTGAGCCTTTAGTCTATATGACCGATCACAATAATGTGCTACGAGAAGACAAGGTAGAATCAGCTATTAGTCGAGATTTAGCGTTGAAGAACGCACCTTCTAAAGACTCAGATTATTTTAAAATGCCGAAGGTTATTAAAAAGTAATGTCTCTTATTCAATTAGAAAACATCTACAAAATTTATACTATGGGCAGTTCTAAGATAAATGCCTTGGATGGAGTCTATTGCAACATTGAAAAAGGAGAATATGTGGCATTAATGGGGCCTTCAGGTTCTGGTAAATCTACACTTATGAATGTGATTGGATGCTTAGACACTCCCAGCAGCGGAGCTTATCACCTCAATTCCGTAGATGTGAGCAAGATGAGAGATGATGAGTTGGCAGAAATAAGAAATAAAGAAATAGGCTTTGTTTTTCAATCATTTAATTTACTGCCTAGAAGTTCAGCATTAGAAAATGTTGCATTGCCACTGGTATATGCAGGTATAGGAAAACGCGAGCGCTTGGAAAGAGCAGAAGTCTCTTTGCAAAAAGTGGGTTTAGGTGATAGGATAGACCATCGCCCTAATGAGTTGTCAGGTGGACAAAGACAAAGAGTAGCCATTGCGAGAGCTTTGGTTAATGATCCGAGTATTGTTCTTGCCGACGAACCAACTGGAAATTTAGATAGTAGCAGCAGCTCTGAAATCATGGATCTCTTCGATGAAATTCATAAGGAAGGAAATACTGTTGTTATGGTTACTCATGAGGAAGATATTGCCATGCACGCTAAACGTGTCATTCGGATGATAGATGGCAAGATTGCTCAAACACAAAACGGTTAAAATGAAAATATATACTAAAACTGGCGATAAAGGGGAAACATCATTACTAGGTGGTACTAGAGTGAGTAAAGCTCACCAGAAGATAGAGGCATATGGTACAGTGGATGAATTAAATGCATCTATAGGAGTATTAATTGCCAGTACACAGGAATACACTGATTTTTTATTAAACATT
>CBDUMX010000090.1:0-8523 GCA_965368435.1 uncultured bacterium | reverse complement strand
TTAGTTGCTTCAGCCTATAATGGACAAGCACCTTATAGCTTTAAATGGTTGTTAAATAGCGATACAATTTCCAATGCAACTGATTACCTTTATAAAGCGCAAAATAAGTTTAGCGATAGTAGTCAAACCTATAGAATGGTGGTCTATGAATCAAATGGTTGTGTGTCTTTTCAAGAAGCTATAATCAGCACTTATCCAGATGCATTCCCTGTATTTGAAGATAGTTTTAATTCCTGTTCAGATACATTTCAACTATCAATAGAGGGGGTGTATAATGCTATTCTTTGGAATACAGGAAGCACGGATTCTGTTTTAAATGTAGTTAACACTGGCATGTATAGCTTCGCCATCACGGATAGTTTTAATTGTATCAAAGTTGATAGCAGCTATGTCTATATGGTTCCTACACCTGTGCCAAGCGCAATAGATAAAATAGCCTGTGGTAATCAAGTCAGTCTTGATGCTGGCAATTTTGAGTCCTATTCATGGAGCACTGGAGATACAACTCGTCAAATCGTAGTAAATAGCAGTGGAAGTATTACAGTGACGGTTGAGGATCAATACGGTTGCTTTGGAGATAAAACGGTAAGTATTACATTGAATCCAAATCCTGTTATTGAATTCAAAAACATCCCTTCATTCTGCTGTAATTCTGAACTATATCCATTAGACTCAGCATTAAAACCAAGCAGTAGTTTTGGAGGCAATTGGCATAGTAACACTCACAGTAATAGCGTTGAATCAGATAGTTTCGATGCAAGTAAGATTTGCGATGTGTTAGATAATTCTGCAAGAATAGTTTACTCATATACAGATCCAACTACACTGTGCTCTAATTCAGATTCTTTAGTAGTTCAGGTGAATTACTTGCCTGTAGTAACATTGAGCGATAGTGGATTTTGTCAGACTGAAGAAGAAATAGATCTTGGTAAAAAACTTGTTCGTCAGCCAGCAAATCCATTTACAGGAACCTATGAATGGAATTGCATTGATTGTAACGGTTCAGACTTCAGTAATATGATTGAAGAAAGAGGAATTCCAAATCTTCCAGTTTACTGGTTAATGTTTGATACTTCAGTATACACTATGGTGAATATTGAAATTGACACTATTCTTCTAGAGTACTCTTTTACTAGTGCTTTTAATTGTACAAATTCAGCACAAGTAGAGGTATATATTTACAATACACCACCTGCTCCAGTGATTACAGCTGTGGATGATATATTGTATTCATCAATTTCAAATGTAGAGTGGTATTGGAACGATAGTTTACTGGTAGGTTTAGAGGGAGACAGCCTGATAATCCTTGGCGGAGGAGATTATAAAGCACGGAAAATTAGCGAT
Source organism: uncultured bacterium (assembly GCA_965368435.1). Classification (GTDB taxonomy): domain Bacteria; phylum Bacteroidota; class Bacteroidia; order NS11-12g; family UBA9320; genus JAHEKB01. The sequence goes on along the minus strand of CBDUMX010000090.1, from coordinate 7,179 downwards.
TATGGATGCGGTGAATCTGAGTATTCCAATGTCATAGTAGAATTGGTAGGTATAGATGATTTAAGTAAGCATGGAGTTAAGGTCTATCCTAACCCAACAACAGATATTGTTTATATAGAGAAAGATGCTGCTTCAAACCTTGATATTACTGGATATGAAATCAGTGATTTACAAGGCAAAGTACTATTGTCTCAAACGCAAATAAATGAGAACAAGACAGTGCTGAAGTGGGATGGGAGTCCGGGAGTTTACATTTTAAAAATTGAAACCACTGTTGGACAGTACACTATACGACTTATTAAAACGCTGTAATATTTAGGTCTTTTATTGCTTCAGTACACTAAACATGGCAAGTGCTTTCCTAACTTGCTTGGCAACTTTTGTAAGAATTTTTACGTCTTAATATTATGAAGCTCAGATCTACCTTAATTTTATTGGCAATTTTGTTTTCTTTTCAATCCCAGGCAACTCACGTTACCGGTTCAGTAATCACTTATAAAGCTATAGATACATTTAAGTACGAAATAAGTGTTGTTTATTATAGGGATTGTTATGGTGTCCCGTTTGGGAATCCATCTAATGGGACGAAAATTAAATGTTTATCAGGAGGTACGGCAAGCGTTTCTTTGAGCTTGGTGTCGATTGAAGATGTAAGTCAGATTGTTGATACAGCTAATTCAGGATGTTCACCTTCAAATACCTTTGGGACAGGATTGGGAATAGAGAAACATACCTATTCAGGAATAATTGACTTTAACTCTGCGCCATATTTATCATTAAAGAATTGCTGCGAAGTGGTTATCGAATCGGGTCAATGTTGTAGGCCATCTGCAATTAATACTGGGCCGGCAAATTCAAATTTTTACAACTACGCATATATCAATTTATGTGAGACGAATAATAACACATCGGCAGTCATTAGTTCAGAACCTATCAACTACTTCTGCTGTAATCAGCCCGTGTTCATGAACCTTGGAGCAATTGATACAGTGGATTATGATTCATTGTCGTACAGCTGGGGAAGCCCATTAAGGGGCTGGTCGCAAAACGTATCATATTCAGGAACTAATTACGCTTACGACCACCCTTTTAAGGCATATTACCCAGGCTCATTAGCACCGCCCTATAAAAACCCAAATGCTTACCCTCCAGTAGGATTATACCTCAATGCTGAAACAGGTGATGTGGTGTTTACACCAACTCGCTGTGATGAAGTTACGGTTGCAGTTATTGAGGTGCGAGAATGGAGAAAAGACTCCAGTGGGACTCCTCAAGTTGTTGGAGTAACGAGGTTTGATCATATGTATTGGACACAAGATTGTCCAGCAAACAACCCTCCAGAAATTGATGGTCCGTATTCTTACAACGTTTGCGAAGGAGAGACTTTATGCTTTGATATCACCACAGATGATGCGGTATATGTTCCTCCTCCACCAAATCCAACACCTCAACCAGATAGTGTATCGATAAGATGGAATCATGCCATACCACGGGCAACATTTACCGTTTTGAATCCAAGTGCAAGATTGCAGACGGGAAGATTTTGCTGGACCCCTACAAATGCTGATACAGGTAATAGCCCGCATATGTTTGTTGTGACCGCCCGAGATAATGCCTTTCCTTTAAATGGCGTTACTAAAAGGAGTTTCACAATTAATGTAAACCCTAAACCAGCAGCTGAAGTTGCAATAGAGGAGTTGAACTGTAATGAGTTTGAGCTAGGAGTAAATCATACAGGATCAAATGTAAAAATGAACATTTTAGACACTGCATATAATCTCATCTTAAATAGTTCAAAAGCGCGTTGGAATTCTACAGGAACTTTTCTTAGTACTCAAGAGCAGGATACACTGCTATTTGATTCAGTTGGAACATTTTTAATAGAAATAACTATTGAAAATACATATGACTGTAGTATTATGTTCTATGACACTGTAGTAGTACAAAGCGTAAACGTACCAGCGGCACCAGTAATTACAAAAAGTGGAGAAATGCTTTATAGTTCTATTTCTGGCGTGCAGTGGTATTTGAATGACACCATACTTCCTGGTGCTATTTCAGATAGTCTTTTAGCTGATCAGATTGGAATCTACACTGCGCAATATACAGATCAAAACGGTTGCAAATCTGAGGCTTCAAATGCCATAAGTAAAACAGTTTCTACTCCAGACTTGAAGGCCTTGGGCTTAACAATTTATCCAAACCCAAGTGTTGGGAGTGTAAGGATTGATAATAGTAAGAATCTACAAATCTTCAAATTGGAGCTTTATGATATCAATGGAAAAAGAGTAAATACAAGAATTGAAATACAAACCAAATCATATCAAATTGATTGGTCTGGACCATCAGGTGTTTACTATCTCAAAATACATAGCTCTGAAGGTGTGAGCACGCTTAAGTTGCTTAAATCGAACTAGAATTGGAAGTAAATAAAAGGTTGTAATTCTGCTGATGTAGCTTGATAGGTAATAAATATTACAGCGACAAAAACTAGTACCTTGACGTAGAGAGGAGTGCTTGAGAACCAATTTCTTAAACGATCTTTTAAAGATGAAGGAAGGAGATGTATTCCAAAACCGATAAGAATAGTTACAAAAACTTTCCAATAGCCTGTAAATCGACTCGGAATGCCGGCCCAATTAAAGTCGAATATAATATTGTTAAGCATTAGCTTTACAGTTGGCACATCGGTAGCTCTAAAATACAACCAACAAAAAGCCACAAAGTGAAATGTGAGAAGCGCTGCTAGGATTTTTCCGGTTTTGCCCCATGATACCTTTACATATTTCATCCATACTTTGTGAAAAGCTAGAGCTAATCCGTGTAGGCCTCCCCATATGATAAATTTAGTCGCCGCTCCATGCCAAAGACCACCTATAAGCATGGTCATAAGCAAGTTGAAATACGTTCGGATTTTTCCTTTTCTATTTCCACCCATGCTAATGTAGAGATAGTCTCTTAGCCAAGTTGACAATGAAATGTGCCATCTCCTCCAAAAATCTGTAATGCTGCTTGCCTTGTAGGGCGAGTTAAAGTTTATCGGAAGTTTAAATCCCATTAAAGCGGCTAGACCAATGGCCATATCAGAATAGCCTGAGAAATCGCAATATATTTGGATGGAGTATCCATAAACTGCCATGAGGTTCATAAATCCACTATATAATTCTGGATTATCAAATACTCTGTCGACAAAATTTATACTTATATAATCACTGATAAAAACCTTTTTTATTAAGCCGGCAATAATCAAGAAAACGGCTGCACCCATTTCTTTTTGAGTTAGCCTAAATGCTTTGCTAATTTGGGGTATGAAATCAGCTGCTCGTACAATGGGGCCGGCTACTAACTGAGGGAAAAAAGAAACAAAGAATGCAAAGTCAAAAATACTGTTACATGGTTTAATCTTGTCTCTGTATATGTCAATACTGTAACTTAAAGTTTGAAATGTATAAAATGAGATACCAACAGGCAATACGATTTCAAAAATATCAAAGTTGGAACCTGTTAAATCATTTGAAAGAACGGCTAAAAAATTGATTGCCTTAAACTCTGTTCCAAAAGAAGAGTTGAGCAGGTCCACTAAATAGTAAGAGTACTTGAAGAATCCAAGCAAACCAATATTTGAAACCAGACTTATAATTAAAAATGCTTTCTTCTTCCATTTTTTAACAGAATGGTAGATTCCAAATCCAGTTCCATAATCTACTAGGGTAGAGAATAGGAGCAGTACAAAGTAAAGGCCACCAGTTTTGTAATAGAAGAAAAGACTAAAAGCCAATAAGTATATATTCCTTAACTTAATCTTTTTATAGACTATAGCATAGCCAGCAAACATCACTGAGAATAAAAACAGAAAAAGATACTGACTGAAGAGCAGCGGGCTAGTATCGGAATACTTAAATATATTATCGAAGCTAAACATTAATTGAATCTGCTTTCGTAACTATTGATTAATGCCTCATATAGAAGTTGAGCTTGAAGGTGATAACCATTTTTGGTAAAATGGATTAAATCTCCTCTGGCATAACCCCCTCTTTGCCAATTAAGAATTGAGCGCTCACCGCCCATAATTCCGTATAAATCCCAAAGGGCAACATCTTCCTCTGCTGACAATTTGAACAATGCTTTATTCAAATACCAGAGATTGCGATTATCATATCTTCGCCTATAGAAATGATCTGCAGGTGTTGTAATTAAAATAGCTACATCTGGATTCTGTTTGCGCAGTCTGTATATGATTGTGCGGAACCTGTCTTTTGCGCAACTAGAGCAAAACCTAGAGTAGGGGATATAGCAGTCATTTGTGCCAAAAGAAACTATAACTAGGTCGGCTTTTAGAGCGGCTATTTGCTTGTCAAATTTATTGCTTCGGAGAAACTGCACAGTACTCGCCCCATTGGTACCCATTGAATGGTATATTATTCCAGGTTCAGAATTTTCAAATACAGCTCCGTGAAATTCAACAGATTTACCCTCTGTTGTTCTAGCCATAAGAGTGATACTGTCCATGTAGTTTTTAAGCACATAAGTAGAGAAAGGTAACAGATCCGATCCACCTATTGCTGATGCGCGAACATCGTGTTGAGCATTTAATGGTTCAAAAAAGCCTTGCGACTGAAATAAAGTCAGTTTATTAAAGGAATAATTTAAAAAGTCATTTCGATCCGGGAAAATGCTTAAGAAGGAGCTGTCCTTTGCGTAAACAGTATAACCACTTGCGCCAATATTGGAGTATTCATAGCCCTTCATAATAGTATTGAATGTCCAATGGCCTTCAAAGCCTATTCCTATATCTGAGGGGCCATTGCTTTTGGCTATTTGGTACGGAAAAACAAAGCCTCTGCCGCCATTGCCAAAAGTGTTTTGCAACAGCTTGCGAAGTTCTCCACTAAAATAGTCCGCTTGTATATGGCTATCCCCAATGTGAACTATATTGATTTTACCACTTTTCTTCCCTAATAAAGTGTCCAGTTTTTGATAGAAAGATTGAAGAACAAGGTCATTAACAATTACATTGGAATTTGCAAAATAGTATCTGTTCTCAGCAGTTTCATTAGCTAAATGAATGAAACTAGAACAAAGTATGCAGCATACTATAAGACCTTTTTTTAACACCGTTATCAGTTGTATTTATCGTTGTATTCTCTTTTAACGATAGAAACGATTTTTTTAATCTCTTGCTCTTGGTCGTTTTTACAAATTAATAATACATCATCGGTATCAATAATGTATAAATCGTTGATGTCTTTAAGCAGTACTAATTTTTCCCGAGAACATACTACAAGGTTGTTCGTAGACTCCATGGCCTTAACAATTGCGTTAAGACTTTTATTGCCATCAATCGCCTCAGTATTATCAGCAACACTTTTCCAAGTACCTAAATCACTCCAGCCAAAATCTGAAGGGATAACAAATACATTTTCCGCTTTTTCTAAAACACCATTGTCAATGGATATTGGGTTAATCTGTTCGTATATTTTTTGAACATGCTCACTTTCAATTTTGGTGTTATATGCCCCGGTTCCTTCTCTGAAAATGGCATTCATTTCTGTGAGGTGCTCATCCAAAGCGGTTAGTATACTTTTTACACTCCAGATAAACATTCCCGAGTTCCAAAGAAAGTCTCCACTTTCTAAGAATTTCTCAGCCATTTCAAGCGGTGGTTTTTCCGTAAAAGTTATAACTCTGTGTATACTATCTGAAGATTCTTTCTGATTGTATTGTATGTAGCCATAGCCAGTGTCTGGTCTATGAGGTTTTATTCCTAATGTTATTAGAGCATCATTGCGTTCAGCGAACCAGCAAGCCTTCTCAATTTTTTCTTTGAAATTCTCAGCATCCATAATTAAATGGTCCGACGGAGCAACAATAAGCATAGCATCCTTGTCCAACTCGCTAATCTTATGAGCTGCGTATGCAACACATGGTGCAGTGTTCCTGCCGAACGGTTCTGCAAGTATTTGTTCTTTATCAAGTTCAGGAATGTGCTCTTGAACTAGATCAACATAGGAGTGGTTGGTAATTACGTATATGTTTGATTCGTCGACCAATGCACTATATCGCTCGAAAGCGCTGCGTAAAAGTGATTTCCCAGTTCCAAGTATATCTAAAAATTGCTTAGGAGTGTTCTCTCTGCTTAGAGGCCAGAATCTGCTGCCAATTCCCCCCGCTAATATTAATACATAAGTTTTTTCCGGCTTCATAATAGTCCTTCTCTCATAAAATCTTGAATATGTACAATGCCGTCAAAGTTGTTGTCTTTGACAGAAATTACATGGTTAATTTTGTGTTTTTTAATTAGTTCTACCCCTTCCATAGCCAGTGAGCTACTTTCAATTGTCAACGGTTTGGCTGTCATAATTTGTTCTGCAGTAATATTATCTAGCGAGTTTCCAGAATATAACATACGTCTTAAATCTCCATCTGTAATAATCCCTGCAACCTTATTTTCATCTAACACCATAACAGCACCTATTCTTCCTTCTGATATTTTTACTATGCACTCTTTAAGCGAGGTGTCTTTACTCACTTGTGGCTTCTGATTTAGCTTTGCTAAGTCCTCAATTCTCAGATATATTTTCTTACCAAGCGCACCTCCTGGATGATACTTTGCAAAATCATTGCTACTAAAATCTCTACAGCTTAAAAGAGCAACAGCCAAAGCATCTCCCATTGCCATCTGGGCAGTAGTACTGGTTGTTGGAGCTAGATTGTTAGGGCAAGCTTCTTTATCTACCGTGGTGTCCAAAACAAAATCGCTTTCATTGGCAAGATAGCTTGAAGTGTTTCCGCACAATCCCACAAGGATGTTACTAGCTTGTTTAATTAATGGAACTAAAGCCTTTATCTCAGGACTAGTCCCGCTTTTGGAAATGCAGATAACAAGATCATCTTGTTGTATCATGCCAAGGTCACCGTGAATTGCATCAGCCGCATGCATGAACATGGCAGCGGTACCGGTACTATTTAAGGTAGCAACTATTTTCTGCCCAATAATGGCACTCTTGCCAATACCGGTCACAACTACTCGGCCTTTTAAGTCGAGAATTGCATGAACAACTGACACAAAGTCAGCGTTCAGCTGGTTTCTTAGTTGATTTATACTCTCGCTTTCTAATTTTAGAGTTTTTTCAGCGATTTCTAGGATTTTACTCTCGGTTAGCAAGGTTTTTGCTTGCA
>CBDUMX010000089.1:0-8559 GCA_965368435.1 uncultured bacterium | reverse complement strand
ATGGTTGGAATGGCTTTAGATAAGTCGCCCTCAAAACTTGCGATTATACTGGCAATTAACACCATACTCACAGCGGTCATCGGTGCTGTAGGTCCAGAAATTTGAGTATTGGTTCCGCCGAATAAAGCCGCAAAAAAGCTGACAAATATTGCCCCGTATAAACCGGCACTTGGACCCAAACCAGAACTCACACCGAAAGCAAGTGCTAAGGGCAATGCAACTATACCAGCCGTTAATCCCCCAAATAAATCTCCTTTAAAATGTTTTAAATCAAATCCGAGTTTATTCATAAATCTTATAAACTCAAATATAAGATTCGCCATTTGTTCCTCTCCTATTTATTTCATTTAACAAGGTAGATGCAACCAATTCAGGCTTTTAATAGTCGTATTTAGGAACCTATTATTATGAAAACTATTTCCTTACTTACAATTTCTTGTGCACTCTTTTCATTCTCAGCCTGCACTAATGTTGACTCTCTCAAATGTGAACACATCTTAAATCTGCAGCCCGGACCAGAGTTTGGTAAAGATGCATTCTTGCATACTGAATTTCCAGACAGAACCCATGGCAACGCAGCAGATATACCAACTATGGCTTGGACTTTCTATGCTCTGGGCAAAGACGAAGGCCTCACTAGAAGCCTGCTTCAGTTTGACCTCAGCTCTATCCCTCATAATGCAGAAATTCGATATGCAAAGCTATCTTTATACAACAATCCCTATAGCAATAACAGCCAAGGTGAACACTCTAGCCGCAGCGGCAGCAATGAAGTTGACATACATCAAGTTTTGGAAGAATGGGCAGAGCATTCAGTTACTTGGAACAACCAACCCTCCATACATTCTGCTCCAATTTTAACTTTAGCTCAGTCAACTGATGCACATCAGGATTATGAAGATATCAATCTAACTTCTACTGTAAAATATTGGTTCGATAATCCAGACAAAAATCACGGCATCATGATGAAAATGCAGACTGAACAACACTATAGATGCGTGATTTTGGCTTCTTCAGACAATTCAGTAGCTGAATTAAGGCCAAAGTTGACCATAAGCTACTATCAATAAGCATTTAAAATGATCAGATCTTAATTATTCTATGGCTGTACTTCTTATTGCCGTCAATTAGTTGAAATATAAGAACTCCATCAGAGTACTGACCTATATCAATATTTGTGATTTTATCTCGGAGCTCAATATTATCTACCAATTCACCTATGGTATTGTAGATTTCTAGCTGAATGGCATTTCCAGAACCTTCATTTAGCTCAATGGTCACAAATGATAAACTTGGGTTAGGGTAAATAGTGCAATAGCTATTTTCCAATGACTCTATTCCAGAGCTGCCCATGGAGTAACATATCTCCAATTTGGGGTGTAAGCTTGTATCTTGATTATCACTAGATGCAAAAAGCAATCTGCGATAATCAGATTCGGTAACCAATTTAAGCATAAAGCCGTGACTCTCATTTGGGTTGTCGATCATATCCTGCACCATATTTGTCACTATAACATGATAATCTTGAATGGTGTTGGAACTCGCTTCTAATTGAGCTTGATTTGTGGTTGTACTCGCTGGTTGATTATTCCAAGTTATAGTGCTTTCATCCCAACTCTCAGTTACTCTTTGCAATACACATGCATTAGACCCACTTTGCTGTGAATGGGCGCCATTTGCAGGAGATGTATAAGAAAATAAGGACAATTTTGCAAGGTCTATAGTTGCTCCTGAAGGAATACTGCTCAGATCAAAGTCAACCAATGATCTAACAATTACTGGCACTCCACCATTAGTACCTGAAAGCGCCGTATAATCAGAACTACCTCCAAGAACTTGCGTGTTTCTTCTACTATCAACCAAGGCATCCTTGCCATCATTAGGTCGAATGATAATACAGCTATCAGATTCAATTATGTCATATACAACTACGAGCTTTGGGTGTAATGTGCTATCCGCATTATCGCTACTTGCAAATAATAATTTGCGGTAATCTGATTCTGAAACTAATCTCAACATAAAGCCATAACTATTATCAGGGTCATTGATCATATCTTGCACTAGTTCACTTACATCTATGTCCTCGTAATGTTCAATGCTATTCTGACTTTCGGCTAAGCTAACTTGATTTACAGTGCTTACGCTAGGTTGGTTATTCCAGGTTATGGAAGACTCTGACCAAGATGAAGTAATTCTTTGTAAAACACAGGCATTAGACCCGCTTTGTTTAGAATGTGTGCCGTTTGCTGGAGAATCATATGAATACAGAGAAAGCTCTGCTGATAACACTTTTGCATTAGTAGGGATGCTAGATAGATCAAAATTGATTAATGATCGCACTATAACTGGCGTTCCACTGTATGTTCCAGACAAGCCCATGAAATCCGAACTGTTTTTAAGAATTTGAGTGTTTCTTCTACTGTCAACTAAAGCATCCTGACCATCTGCTGAATCTGGTTGAAGCACAAGTGTTGTTTGCGCATAGCTAATTGAATAAATAAATGAGAATAAGAGAACAAAAGCCAATTTAAGTGTCCTTTCTGTAGTCATATCGCCGAAAATATTACTTAAACTCTTAAATTCCAAATCACTTTTTCAAAGCGAAATATTACCACAGGAATTGCTTTTAAAATCAAAATATACCATTAAAATCTACTCGTAAACAGAGAGAATAATTAATAAATGTTTGTATTTTCCGTGCAAATTTGTCGGCGAATTGTCATTAAACAGCCTCAACATTTACCTAAATTTGATTAGAGCGTATCCTTTTATATCATGAGAAATTTATCCATTATTTTTTGCCTTTGTTTTTCAATTGCCAATGCGCAATTCGATAATAAAACACATGTAGTGATTAACCCAGATGGTCACATGGCAAGCATTAAAGCTTTGATGTTTTCACCTGATGGCAATCTGCTATACTCTGTCTCCGACGATAAAACGGTAAGAGTATGGAACCTCCAACACAATGAATTGATTCAGACATATAGAGGGTTCATTGAAAATGGACCAACAGGCATGCTCAATGCTGGCGCAATATCCCCTCAAGGTGGATATGTAGCAGTTTCCGGATATCTTGGACAAGGCACAGCTGACCTAGGAGAAATAAGATATATCAATACCTATACTTCGGAAATTGATTTTGTTTTTACTGGTCATCAATCGCCAGTTGTTGCACTAGACATAGCCGATGATAATTCTTATTTAGCAAGTGGCAGTACTGATGGAAGCATTGGCCTTTGGAGCCTTGAGAATGGCTCAGGCATGAAACTAAGTGGGCACGATGCAGAAGTCTATTCAGTCAGCTTTTCTCCAGATGGGTCTAAATTGGTTACAGCATCATATGACAGCAGTCTATTACTTTGGAATATCACTGAAATGCTGGCTACTGGGGAACCTAGTGTTATTAGAATTCAAGAACACAGCGCTGAAGTTCGATCAGTTGCCTTCTCGCCTAATAATGATTATATCGTTTCTGTTGGTTATGACAACAGAATCATTTTGTACGATGCGGAAGGTACCTTCATCAAGGAAATAGACAATATACCTACCGATGAAACAACACCTGGCATGGGAGATTTACACACCATTTCCTTTGCTGATGACGGTAAAATAATAGTTGTGGGCACAAGGCAATCAAATAATGTTAATACTATAACATACTCTATACCTGATGGCAAAAAGCTTGTAGAATTTAAGCATCACGACAATACAGTTATATCTTCTGCTTTTCACGGTACTTCTCTGGTTGCAACTGCCGGCGGGAATAAGCGCGACATATATGTTTGGGATGCCCGCACTGGAGAAATAAAGAATCATTTTGTTGGCAAAGGCGAAAGAACATGGAAAGTAGCCTCTGGTCCCAATGGCAAAATTGGAATTGGAACTAAAGCCCGAAAAATGATACGCATTAATGATTACGGAGAATTAAATAAAGTATTCGACCTCAGTAAAATGCAGTATTTAGGCGAGTCTTCAGATTTTTCTGAATACAAGGGAGAACAAACAGAGTATGATGGTTATACACTTCGAAGATCCTCTGAATTCAAACTCTATTGCTTCTCAGAAGAAAAAGGAGAATACTACAGCATTGAAATGGATCCTGGTAGCCAAGGATATATCAATTGTTACTCCTTTACTCCTTCGGGAAATATTGCAGTGGGTTCTAATTTCGCGCTGACCTTATATTCAATGGAAGGAAAAATGCTGCGCTCTTTTTATGGTCAACAGGGAGATATCTATTCTTTGGCCTTTTCTGAAGATGGTAGATATATGTACAGCGGTGGAGGCGATCAAACAGTAAGAATATGGGATTTACAAGAAGAAGGCGAAGTGGAACTTAGCTATGATGAATTTATGGAGAGGTTAGAAGCTAACTACGGTGTTGATGTAATCGCTGGCATGAAAGAAGAAAAAGGCGAAGTGTTTTTCAAGGAGCTGTATGAGAACAATTATAGTCCTGTGGTTAAACCAACTTCTTCTCTTTTTATTTCAAGCGACAATGAATGGATAATTTGGACAAAAGACAATTATTATGCTTCTTCACCAAGAGGCAGCAAGTATGTTGGTTTTCAAAAAACACAAGGCAGAGATAGCAGCGCCAAGTTTTATACTTTTGAGCAATTTGATATTAAACTGAATCGTCCAGACCTGGTATTAAAGCATTTAGGAACTGGTGATTCAGAAATTATCTCCCTATATGAGAGAGCATATAAAAAGAGATTAGATAAACTCGGAATAGATGAGAGCACATTACTGACAAGTTTATCAGCTCCAGAATTAAAAGTAAAAACACCAGATCAAAGAGTCGACAGAGCCTATTTCGGTTTAAATCACACTTTATCAGATTTCAAACATGGAATTACGAAAGAACACGTAACCGTGAACGGTGTACCTCTATGGGGTACTGATGGACTAGTAACTCCAGGTGAAATGGCAGCAAGTATTGTTACTAATATTATGCATACAAATCTTGAACCAGGCTTAAACAAAATTCAAATTTGGGGTAGCAATGCTGAGGGTGTCACTTCTAATAGAGAAACTAGGTATATTTTCTTTGATACTGTGGATGTAAAACCAAATCTTTATATTTTGGGAATTGGAGCCTCCAACTATAAGGACAAAAATTACAATCTTAAATATGCAGCTAAAGATGTCCGCGACTTTGTCAATCTCTATTCTAATTCATCGGCATATAATGAAATAATCGTTGATACATTATTAAATGAAAATGTAACAGTAGACAATGTAAATGCGGCAATTGAACGTTTAAACAAATCTAAGGTCTACGACCACGTATTAATATACATAGCCGGACACGGAATCTTGGATGAAGACTTAAACTATTATCTAGCCATGCATAATATGGATTTTAAGAAACCTGAAAGCAAAGGCTTAAACTATAATGATCTAGAAAATGCGATTGGGAAACTTACGGCAAGAACAAGAACAGTTTTTATTGATGCTTGCCATTCAGGTGAAGTTGATAAAGATGAATATGCATTTACCGAAACTTCAGTTTCTGAAGGGAAAGTTTCTATGAGCTCTCCTAGAGGCGTCTATGTTAGCACAACGGGTTTAGAAGAATCCAACGTATATGAATTAATGAACGTATTGTTCAGCGATTTAAGAGTTAACTCCGGAGCAACCATAATTGCCAGCGCTGGAGGTGGTGAATATGCTTTAGAGGGACCACAGTGGAATAATGGGGTATTCACCTATTGCGTTCTAAATGGAATTAAAAGCATGGAAGCTGATTTGGATGAAAATGGAGAAATTCTTTTGTCAGAGTTACAAAAGTATGTTCAAGCAAAAGTGGCTGAGCTTACTGGGGGACAACAAAAACCAACCACCCGTTTTGAGAACATCAATAATGACTATAGTTTCTGGTTGAATTAAGTCATTTATTCAAATTTGAATTCGAAAATCCCATTTTAGGAAAAATATTGCGGCATATTTTCCTTGAAATTTGATAAATATCAGCTTTAATCACTGATAATCTGTGCATTATGATATTTTCTTTACATTTCCATTTACTTTGGTTAGACTTTTGCATATCTTTGTTAAACCGAACGAAGATCGGTATTAGTTTTAATTCAACCTTATATTATGAAGACAACATTACTTACACTTTTATTAGCAGTACTTTTTTCAGGCTCTGTATTTGGAGCAACTCACACTATCAGTTCAAATGCTGATTGGTCAGATTTTATCAGCACATCATCAGGTTTTGATTGGGGAGATGTAAATGACTTCGACGTTATTTCAATTTCTTCTGGTGTTACTTTAACAATAGATGTTACAGCAGCTAATCATATCCAAAACGACGATGTAATCATTGAAGTATACGGAAACATTAACTTTGATGGTGGATGGGGTAACTATCGTGAATTGTATCTATCAGGCAACTCATTTATCTATTTATTAGGGTCAGGTTCTGTTAGCGCAACTAATTGCGGTGATAGAAAAAGAATCTTTTTTAATGGCAACAGAATAGCTGATTGTCCAGGTAGCGGAACTTACGATGCTTTTGCAGATATTAATACTGCTGGAGGAATTGGAGCTGCAGGTCCTGTACCAGTTGATTGGGTAAGCTATAATGCAAAATTAGTTAGCGAAGGTCTAGTAGAATTAACTTGGACTACAGCTACAGAAAAGGACAATAGCCATTTCGAAATTGAAATGAGTTTAGATGGTATCGAGTGGGTTTTTGTTGATCAAGTAAAGTCTTTAGCAGATAACGGAAACAGCACTAGTCTTTTAGATTATTCTTATAAGTATCAACTTAACAATCTTAATGATGTAGTATACTTCAGAATTAAGCAAGTTGACTTCAGCGGCGACTTTGACTATACAAATGCAATTGCAGTAGAACTAGAAGCTAAAACACCAATTATTGTTGAAACTCACGGAAACGGAGTAGCAACAGTTAAGACTAAAAGATCTACCTCTGAAGGTATGATAAGAGTATTTGACTTAAAAGGTCAGTTACTACATGAAAGTTCTTTAGTAGAGAGCTTTGAATTCAGAGTTGAAACAGCTGGTATTTATATTATTGATGTACAGCAAGGATCTTCATCAAGTGTAGTAAAACAATACATATTCTAAATTTAAAAATATACTAGAAAAGCCTCTCATCTGAGAGGCTTTTTTTTTGCATAGAATCTTCTAAAGCTACTGTTAATATCCTACGGAAAAAATGAATTGTCATTTTTTAAAGCAGCAATAATTTATCCCAAAAATCGGCGTTTCATTGTGGCAAGTTTACCTTAATGAAATTTTTACCGGTTTTTCGAATTGGCTTTCGAAACAGTCTTACTAAAACAGTAAAGGCATTAACAATTTTATCGCTGATAATCAGCGCACTACCAAACAAATCTTATGCTCAAGAACCTACGGTTGGTTTAATACTCAACGACTCAATGGCGGCTGAAGGATATACCCTCCTTATGCCTTTTGGTTACAAGAAAACTTTCTTAATCGACAATTGCGGACTAATTGTTCATGAATGGGATTCTGAAATGCCTGCACTTGTTACCTACCTACTTCCAGACGGCAGATTATTGCGCGGTGGACCTCATGTTGAAATTCTCAACTGGAATAGCTCTAAAAGCTGGGTATATAAAATATTCAGCCCTGAATACAGTAGACATCACGATATGGAATATCTTCCTAACGGCAACATCCTTATTAGTATTTGGGACATACTCGATCGTGATAGTGCTGTTGCCTTAGGCATAGACACTACGCTAATAAATCCCGACAAGCAGATATGGGACGAAGTAATTATAGAAGTGAAACCTACTGGAGCAACTACCGGCGACATCGTATGGGAGTGGCATGCATCTGATCACAGCATACAGGATTTTAATTCTTCACTTCCAAATTATGGTAAAATCTCTGAACATCCAGAATTGATCAATATTAACTATCCTCAAGCTGAGAATGGCACACCAGATGATTGGCTGCACTTTAATTCTCTGGACTATAACCACAACTTAAATCAAATCATGATTAGCTGTCATACACTCAGCGAAATCTATATCATTGATCATTCAACTAACACGAATCAGTCTTCTGGACATATTGGTGGCAATGGAAACAAAGGCGGTGACCTGCTCTACAGATGGGGAAATCCAGAAGCATACGATCAGGGTGATGAAGCGGATAAACAATCTTCTGGTCAGCACGATGCACAATGGATACTATCAGGTGTACATGAAGGAGAAATTCTGTTTTTTAATAACAGATTGGGAACTTCAGAATCTTCCGTAGATATTATAGATCCTCAATTCAATGGATCCTTCTATCCCACCACAAGTGATAGTGTTTATTTTCCTGAAAGCCCCTCATTAGTTGTTCGTCCAAAAGATGATTTTGCATCAGCATTTATGTCGAGTTGCCAACTATTCAATGAAACACACTTAATTAGTTGTGAGTCACTGACAGGCAGGGTTACTGAGTATGACCTAGAAGACGACAGATTATTATGGGAATATGTACTACCTATCACCAGTGACTCTATAGTGAGCCAAGGTAGCAATCACGGGAAAAACTGGA
>CBDUMX010000088.1:0-8626 GCA_965368435.1 uncultured bacterium | reverse complement strand
GTTTAGAGAGAAGAAAGGGCAGGGTAAAAGCTTGTGGAGGATAAACCATGATGGAGACCCAGCGATCTCCAAAATCTGAATTGCTTTCAAAGTTCTCTGCTTTCTTATGTGCTAACCAAATTTCTGCAGCTACTGAATCATTATATAGATTTTCTTTGGCTTCCATCATTTGTGATCCGAGAAATAAACCGCGGTAATCTATGGGGTCTGCATAGTTCCAATCCTTTTTGTAAAATCTAAAAATATTAAATGCTATGAGAATAGCAATTAAGCTCCAAAAGCCAATATTTAGCGCTCTAGGCAAGTTGTGAAATTTTACTCGCAGCCCACGAATTTGCGAGAGGTTTATGCCAGTTATTTCTCAATTGATCTAGGCTTGATATGGTGTTGTCGACCAGAATAGTCTCAGCACCAATTAAGCCTTGCTGATGAGCAGTATTGAGCTGTGCCAACTGAATGATTTTAATTTGATTGTCTATTAAGAATGCCAGATTTAACCTGTTAAATAAATCCAATTGATACTTGCTATCAACTCTTCTGAAAACTTCTACTGAACTGTCGATAGAGCATCCAGAAGCAGCTTCAAAAGCTTCATCAACAGCCAAAACTAATAATTGATTGTTAAAAATTTTAAAGGCAGATTTTAATGAACTTCCGTGTGCCGACCATTGTGAACAGAAGTCGTTGAAGATTTCTGTTATTTCAGAGACTTCATTGGGATTTAATGCTCTATTTGAGGTATAAATCCACACTCTCCCATCGCCTTTCAATTCATTGAACATGCTACGAAGATACTAGAATTAATAAGTGAAAACCTAAGAATTAAAGGTGAATCACTTCACCATACGCAGCCGCGCAGGCCTCCATTACAGCTTCACTCATAGTTGGATGAGGATGCACTGTTTTAATCATTTCGTGACCAGTGGTTTCAAGCTTTCTAGCTGCTACAACTTCAGCTATCATTTCAGTAACATTTGCACCTATCATATGCGCTCCAAGAAACTCTCCGTATTTAGCATCAAATATTACCTTAACAAAACCGTCTTTTGCTCCAGCAGCACTGGCTTTACCGCTAGCAGAGAATGGAAATTTCCCTACTTTAATATCATAACCTGCTTCTTTAGCTGCCTTCTCTGTATATCCTACAGAAGCAATTTCAGGCCAGGTATAGGTACATCCAGGGATGTTTCCGTAATCTAAAGGAGCCGGATTTTCTCCAGCTATTTTTTCTACACAGATAATTCCTTCCGCACTTGCAACGTGGGCTAATGCAGGGCCGTGAACTATATCTCCAATGGCATAAACTCCGTCGACATTGGTTTTGTAGAAATCATCTACAACTACTTTCCCTTTTTCAGTTTTAATACCTAGTTTTTCTAAACCGATATTTTCAATATTCGTTTGTATTCCAACAGCAGATAACACAACATCACATTCAATAATTTCTTCTCCTTTGGCAGTTTTAACTTTTACTTTACAGCCAGTGCCCTTAGTATCTACACTCTCAACAGAGCTATTAGTCATGACATTAATGCCTTTCTTCTTATAGATTTTTTCTAAAGCTTTAGATACTTCTTCATCTTCATTTGGAACGATATTCGGCATAAACTCAACTATGGTAACATCAGTGCCCATAGCGTCGTAGAAGTAAGCAAACTCACAACCTATAGCACCACTACCAACTACAACCATTTTCTTAGGTTGCTTTGGAAGAACCATGGCTTCGTGATAGCCAATAATTTTCTTACCATCAATTTTAAGCGATGGCAATTCGCGTTCTCTAGCTCCTGTTGCTACTATAATATTTTTTGCAGAATGAACTTCTTTCTTGCCATTATTGTCGACTTGAACTTGACCTTTAGCTATTAAAGTTCCAAATCCAGTAAGCACTTCAATTTTATTCTTTTTCATCAAGAACTGAATTCCTTTACTCATGCCATTGGCAACGTCTCTACTTCTTTTGATAACAGCGTCAAAATCGTGTTTTGCGCCGCTAACGTTGATTCCGTAGTCACTAGCGTGATTAATATATTCGAAAACTTGCGCCGACTTTAATAGCGCTTTGGTAGGAATACATCCCCAATTTAGGCATACACCGCCTAATTCACTCTTTTCTACTACAGCAGTTTTTAGTCCTAATTGAGCTGCTCTGATTGCCGCCACATAACCTCCAGGGCCACTTCCTATTACTATTAAATCGAAATTCATTGTTCTTGATTTTGGGCTGCAAAGAAAACTAAAATTCAGCTTAATGTAATAAAGAGGAGGATAGTTTAATATTTTCTATCTTGATGCAGCGTTTTATAATTTGTTCCATCTAAGTATAAAGGAATAGATTTGATCCATACTTTTTCAATAGAAAATTTGCAGAGTCAATTTGCCATACAAGAAGAACTGACAGAGAACGAAAGTTTATTGGTTCGTGAATGCGCTAAAAAGAACAGATTGGCTCAGCGCGTACTATATGAGCAAAATTATCCGAAGTTATTAGGAGTTGCAATGAGGTATTTGAGCAATCAGGCAGAGGCGGAAGATGTACTCCATGACAGTTTTATCGGAATTTTTAAAAACATTAGAAAGTTCAAAGGAAAATCTGCTCTGAGCACCTGGCTAACTAGAATTGTAATAAACGATAGCATTGCGTATTTAAGAAAGAAGAATAAGTCATTAGTAGAGTATAAAGATGAAATTGATTACGACAATGCCGAGGAGATTAAAGAAGAAGAAATTGCAAAATACAGTTGTGAAAGATTATTGGATTTAATGAATGAATTGCCAGTGGGCTATAGAACGGTATTGTGTATGTACTCTATAGACGGGCTAAGTCACAAAGAAATTGGAGAACACTTAGGGATCAGTGAAAGCAGTTCAAGATCTCAATTGTCGAGAGCTAGAGAAAGTTTTAGGGAAATATTGAAAGGAAAGGAGGAGAAAGATGCAGCATAACGGTAAAAACCCATTAGGTAAAAAGTTTGAGAATTTCAGTCCTCATTCATCAAAGTCCTCTTTTGATTACTTTGAGAAAAGAAATAAGCGCAAAGGCGTATTATGGATAATTCCAATACTACTTCTTGCAGGTCTGAGCTTTTGGTTGTTAGCTGGTCAGTTTGGTAAAACCATAGAAGAAAATGAACTAGTAGCTAAGAGTGGTACAGAAATTACTCATAATACAGACAATGAAGTCAATGATTATAGTCAGGTCACTGAAGAGCATGTACAAGACAAAGAAAATGATGCAATTACTAATTCTAGTGTAGAGAGTACTACTGAAGTTGTGGTAAATGAAGATGAACCTTATAAAGCAGAACCTATAGGAATAGAATCAGAATCAAATACAGATGATGTTGTAGTTGATGCACCAATTTCTGGAATTTCAGATGAAACACTCAATGCTAATCTCGCATATCAAAAGATTACCCTTAAGCCAATTTCAGAAGTGGACTTTGGACCATTCAGCATACTGAAATTACCTAAAGATAGTTTAGATTCTATTGCAGATAAAGACAAAATTTATGTGGCCTCAACTCCTAGCTCTCCGCTGTGGGAGGCAGGAGTTTCATTTGGTCCAAAACAAAGTAGACAAATCATTAGTCCAGCTGATGGAGCCGAAAAGTACATTCATAAAATGTATCAAGAATACCGCGAAGACGCACAGAGCTCTGCAGTTGGGATGAACTTTAGCTTTATAGTTAATTATAATGGTTTTAGCTTGGGTAGCTTTAGGTCTGGATTGATCATTGATCAATTGCGATTTAAGGAGAATTATATGTTTGAAGTGGACAGTGTTCCTGTTTACGACATCGACAATAGAATTGCTGGTTATGTGGCACTCAAAGACAGTACAGAGGATAATAGCGTAGAAGCTTCAACTCAACAAAACTATTTATATGTAAGTGTACCCTTGGCGTTTTCTAAAAAGATTGATTTAGGTTCTCAATGGCAGCTCATGCTAAATCCATCTATAAGTTTCAATATGTTATTTGGAGCAGGAGGCAGCGTTTTAGACGAGAATGACGTCTTTAGTATTAAGGATATAGAATATGCTGAATTCAATAAATTCAGTATGAATTACGGATTGGAAGCTGGTGTTTTATATAAGATTGACAGAATTTATAGAGTGGGTTTAAGTGCCTATTACAATAGAAGCACTAGACCAAATGAGCAGCAAGCCTTTTATACTACAACTAATTATACCTACGGACTTAATCTTAATCTAATTTATATATGGAAATGGAAGTGATATCAGATAGACTCAGAAAAATATTTCATGTGAAATTGTATTTTGTTTTAGTGGTTTCTATGATGCCTTCAATCTTTACTTATGGACAGAGTTCTGTCATTGATTCCAATTCTTCATCAAATTATCAAGCTAGAATCGGAAGAGCTTTGGTACAAGACACTGCTGATAATCTAATTTATGTATCTGTGCACCCAGACAGTTCTATAATCATAGTTAAACGTTATGATGGTAATTCAATAGTTGATTTACCGAGGCTCAATTTAGATCAAACTTTTGATAAGAATGATACCTTGATAGCTAAATACTATAAAGGTGATTTATATCTGCTTGGGGATTTCAACGAAGATGCAAGCAAAACCATAACTTATAATGGTATCGCGCGTTTAGTAGGAAGCCAATGGATGGCAATTCCAGGTATAGGCAATTTGAATAAAAAGATTTTTTCAAATTCCTTTTATCATCCTCCAAGCCTTACTGAATATAAAGGTAAGCTACTGATTTCTGGACCATTTGATTCCATAAGCAATAGCCCTTGTGATTATATGGTTACTTGGGATGGTGTTTCACTTAGCCCAATAACTGTATATGGACGCACAGAATGGAATAGCTATCGACAAATATTTGGAGTTGATGATACACTTTATGTGTTCTCATATACAGATTATGACCAAATTCAACCGGATAGTTTATCTGTTTTCGTTAATGATACCTTGGTAAAAAAATTGGATGTACATTCATTCAAACTTAATATTCAATTTTCCAATGGAGTGATTTTCAGAAAAACTTCCTCATCATTGTTGATTACATACAATGCAGTAAAGTCCGATACGGTTATAAGTACAATTCCACTTACAGAATACTATTACTCCAAAATTGCCTATAAAGATGGGAGATTGTTTTTTTTAGGAGGCGGCATCTATGAATATTACAATGGTAAATTTTACCTGCTTCAAAGCTTTACTCATGTCAAAGATCAAATTGCCGTCGTAAATAATTCTCTTTATTATACGTATAATTATTGGGGTAGTGGTGTTAACATTTCTGTCTTGAGTGAAATTAAGATTTCAGAACCATCCAGAATTTCTGGAAAGTGCTTCATTGACCTAGACAAAAATTGTGTTTTTGACACCAGTGATATCCCTTTGAAGTATAAAATTTTAAATATAGAAGGAACTAATTTTAATGTAGCAACAGATGCAAATGGTGATTATAGATTTTCTGTATCTCATCTTGATACATTGCTCCTAAAAGGGCTGACTATCCCGCATGCAACAATTAATTGCAACGATAGTATTTATACGATAGCACCAAAAATGACTGACAGTACAGCGGATTACATTTACCACTTAAATTCAAACTCTTCAGATCTAAGTTTAGATATTTCTAGTAACGTTCTGAGAAGAGGAAGAAAAGCTTCAGTCTACTTGAAACTTGCTAATTTGACAGCTTGGACTGGTTCAGTACAAGTTCGATTTATAATCGATAGTAAATTAGAATTATCCTCAGCTTCGCATGGCTATTCACGTGCTGGTGATACCTTAGAATTTGAAGTAAGTTCTCCAGAAACCTATCAGCAGGAAAATATTTGGATTAGCTTCACTCTTCCAATAGATAGTTTCGCCGTTGGAGATACTGTCAGCTTTTCGGGATCAATATTAACTCCTGACGACAATAATGAGAATAACAATGTGATTCTTAAAAAAATCGTAGTTGGTCCATATGATCCCAATATTAAACAGTCTTTCCCAGAAGGTGGAGTTGACCACACAATTAATCAAATTGACTATACCATAGAATTTCAAAATATTGGATCTGCATCAGCAATCAATGTAAAAGTTGTAGATACTGTTGACACTAGATTGCCGCTGAGATACTTAAAAGTGACCGGCACCAGTCACCCAAACACATACAGTTTAAGTGTAAAGAACAATGTACTCACATGGACTTTTAATGGTATTAACTTGCCAGATAGCGCAAGTGATCCAGATGGCTCTAAAGGCTTTATCAGTTATACTGCAAAGTTGAATGGCGACTTTAACCTGCCTGGTGACCGAATAGACAACAAGGCATATATATACTTCGATTATGAGTCGCCCGTGGTAACCAACATTGCAACTGTCTTTATTGAAGAAACCGTAGATGTGGCAGAAACTCCGGGTCCTTCGAGCCAATTGCTTAAACTCTATCCAAATCCTTTTGAGAATTACATTAAAATTCAAAACTTGAGTGCCTCAGATGATCAAATAAAAATTTGGGACTATAGCGGTAGACTGATAACCGAAGTTGCGATAAAAGCTTATGATACCGTGCAGATTAATACGATAGATTTAAGCTCTGGTCTCTATTTTATAACTACAAATAGTTTGGGAACTTCACGTCTCGTAAAACCCTGAGATATTATTTTAACGTATTGCTTTGCTCTTCTTGCATTTCTGAGCAACTTTGTAGCAGCGATTTATGTTACAAATCAATCAGATACGAGCGGAGAAAGAAGCCTTACTGGAACGCCTTAAAAAACGCGGTAAAGACTTTAGATCAGACATTGATGCTGCTCTAGAAGCAGATGATAAGCGAAAGAATGCGCAGACAGCCCTCGATGCTGTTCTGGCAGATATGAATAGCATTTCTAAGCAAATTGGACAATTATTCCAAGAAGGTAAGCGCGATGAAGCTGAGCTGCTAAAACAGAAGACTGTCGACCTTAAATCTCAAAGTAAAGAGCTGGAATCTGATTTAAAATTAGCAGAAGAATCCCTCTATACTATTCTTACCCAAATACCTAATGTGCCTTCATCTCAGGTGCCTTCTGGGAAAAGTGAAGCCGACAATAAAGTAGTTTCTGAACACGGTCAAAAGCCTACGCTTGAACAAAACTTGCCACATTGGGAACTCGCAGAAAAGTACAACCTCATAGATTTTGAATTAGGAGTTAAAATTACTGGTGCTGGTTTCCCTGTTTATAAAGGAAAAGGAGCGCGACTGCAAAGAGCACTAATTAATTATTTCCTCGATAAAGCTAGAGACGAAGGTTATGAAGAAGTACAACCGCCAATACTAGTTAATGAAGCCAGTGGATTTGGGACAGGACAACTTCCAGATAAGGAAGGGCAAATGTATTTTGTAGGAGAAGATAATCTTTACCTTATACCAACCGCAGAAGTACCAATAACCAATATTTATAGAGACGTCATTCTCAATACTCAAGATTTTCCAATTAAGAATTGCGGATATACTCCGTGTTTCCGACGTGAAGCGGGAAGTTATGGTAAAGATGTTAGAGGTTTAAACAGATTGCATCAATTTGATAAGGTTGAAATTGTTCAAATTGTAGATCCTGCAAAATCTTATGAGACGCTGGAAAAGATGCAGAACTATGTTCAATCACTACTTCAAGACTTGGGCTTACACTACAGAGTGCTTTTGCTCTGTGGAGGAGATACCAGTTTTGCCAGTGCTATGACTTACGACATGGAAGTATGGTCGGCGGCACAGGAGAGATGGTTAGAAGTGAGTTCAATTTCAAACTTTGAGAGCTTTCAAGCCAATCGCCTAAAACTTAGATATAAGGATGAAAATGCAAAAAGCACCTTAGCACATACCTTGAATGGCAGTGCCTTGGCATTACCTAGAATAGTAGCAGCTCTGCTGGAAAACAATCAAAGCGCAGCAGGAATAAACATTCCTAAGGTGCTTATTCCATACTGCGGTTTTGATAGAATCAATTAATTTATAGGCTTTCAAGTATAGTTTCAAGATCTGCTTCAGTGACTTCAGTCATTGAGCTAACTGTTTCTAAATGATTAGTTACAATGGTGGAATTGACTAAGCTGTAATACAATTTATCATCTATAGTTGAGATGGCTAAGAGTTTTATATCCCATCCCAATGGCAGTATATATCCTCCAGAATTAAACTCTTCATTCTCAGCATCGCCAAAAAGGTATACTACAGAATTCACATCAAATATCATAAAGACCCTAGTGTTAACAGAAGTAAAATCCTCAGGAAGTTTTAGTCGAACTTGAGCACCCGATGACGCATTATAGAATCTGTCTAAATTGCACCAACTCAAGAAATTTAGATCTATTGTATATCCATTTTTTGTCGTGTCCACCCAAGAACTATCCTGTTGTATCCAGTTTATCGATCGATCGCCATTAGCATTTATTGACTCTTCTCCTCGAAAGATCATCATTGCCCTATCTGGTTCTAACGATGGTATTCTTACAGTATAAATATTATTTAATCTTAAATCTTCGCCATTTTGTTTAACAGCAATATTAAACATCCCCCCTGATTGCAATAAGTTGTTGTTTGAACTTGTAGTCACTCCGGAAGTGATCATGTCTTTATTGTCCATATATTCTGTAATTTCAATATCCACAT
>CBDUMX010000087.1:0-8629 GCA_965368435.1 uncultured bacterium | reverse complement strand
TAGTTTTTTCAAGGCTAAGAACATCCTGATTTAAAAGTATTGCAATTATTGAAGCTAGCACAGGTTGCAAGTAAACATAGGTGCCTACAAGGGTGCTGTTCGATTTTTTTATTCCCCAAGAATTTAAAAAATAAGCGATGATGGTTACGGCAAGCACCACATAAACCATAGACCAAATTGCTGAATTGCTTAGACCAGACCATTGAACGGCCATCAGCTCTGAATAACCGAAAGGCAATACGAATATCAATCCAAAAAGAAAAATATATGCCGTTATGGTTGTCGCTTTATAGATTTTTAAAAGCTTGGCAACATAGACTAGATAAAAGCCATAACTCAATGCATTTAGCACAATAAGCATATCTCCAATCACACCTGCACTTCCCAAACTAAACTGCTCTATACCAACAAGAAAGGCAGCCGAAGTAAAAGCTATTATTAAACCAATTATGGTCTGCAACTTTAGACTTTGTTTATTCTTTATTCGAGAAAAAATGACCACAAAAACCGGTGCGAAAAGCATGAGTACAGATGCATTGATTGGGGTGGTTATCGAAAGTCCTTTGAAAAATGCCAACATATTGAGGGCAACGCCAAAAAATCCGGCAACAGCAAATTGAACTAAATGTCTTTTCTCTTTAATAGGTTCAAATGCGATAAATCTATAGTAAGCATAGAAGATTAAGGCTCCGAAGAACACTCGTAGCAGTATGAAACCAAAGGGAGAGATGAACTCAGGCATGGCCCATTTGGCAATGGAATAGTTCCCTGCATAAATTAGAGTGACCGTAAAAAGGGCGAGATGAACGCTAAATGCGTTTTTATTTATATTCAATTCTGTATCATGTTTATAAAAGCATGGCAATAATTGAATACCATCTTCTAAACTTGCAAATATGTATGATTTTTTAGAAGGTAAAGTTGAGAGAATTAACCCCACTGAAACAATATTGAATGTTGGAGGTGTGGGATATCAGATAAACATCTCCCTCAACACTTATGAATCTATAAAGTCTTCTGACCAACTCAAGATCTATGTGCATCTGGTGGTAAAGGAAGACAGCCATAGTTTGTATGGCTTTGCGAGCATGAATGAACGGGAATTATTCCTCAAACTAATCAGTGTCAATGGGGTTGGAACAGCAACTGCCAGAATGATACTTTCCGCACTGAGTGTTGATGAAGTAATCAGCGCAATTAGCAATGGAAATGTAGGCCTCTTAAAATCAGTAAAAGGTATTGGTCCAAAAGCGGCCCAAAGAATGATAGTTGAATTACAGGATAAACTCGGAGGAATTGGCAGCGATTCAGCCTATAATTTGAGTTCGGCAAGTGCCAATATTGATGAGGCCACCGAAGCATTGGTTGCCTTAGGTTTTTCAAGACCTGCCGTTCAAAAAATCATATTGAAAATAAGTAAGGAGCTAGGCAATAATTTGGCAACTGAAGAGTTAATTAAAAAATCATTACAATTATTGTAACTTTGACAACCTTTATTACGAGAGCTGGCCTATACGCAAATACTACTATTAATATTTTTACTATTTACCGAATTTCCATATACAAAAACGGCAAATCGCTGCTTAACCGTCTGTCTTTTGCTTTGATTGTTCTCCTCTTTGGTGTTCTATCTCTTAGTGCGCAAAATTCTACAGACACTTCAGCAAGTAAAATCGGTATAGATCTTAAAGATCCTCCCAATATTGTTACCACATATAAGTACGACCCTACTACTGGAAAGTACTTGGAAATACTAACCGTAGGCGGACGACCAGTCGGCTCACCGCGTGTGCTTACCATGTATGAATACATGCAAAAGACTTCGCGACAAGAAGAAAAGAATTACTTCCGTCAGAAAGCGGGTGCAACCAATTACATCAAGGGCAGCGGCATAGTTCCGCCCATACATCTTTCACCGCCCATATTCGATAAAGTATTTGGAGGAGGAATAATAGACATCAGACCAACGGGTTCTGCTGAAGTGACTTTTGGAGGTAAATACAACCGAGTTGAAAATCCCAGTTTCACCACCAGACAGCAGAGAAACGGCCAATTTGATTTCGGCATGAAAATGCAACTCAATGTTACTGGTCAAATTGGTGATCGCCTAAAACTAAATTGGAATTACGATACGGAAGCAACCTTTGAGTTTGAAAATCAAATGAAACTCAATTGGGGTGGCACCGAAGATGATATAGTAAAAAACATTGAACTTGGTAACGTTAGCCTCCCGCTCAACGGTAGCTTAATTCAAGGTGGTCAAAATCTTTTTGGGATTAAAACGCAACTGCAGTTTGGTAAGATGACCGTAACGGCTATCGCTACTCAGCAAAAAGGTGAAACCAGAGAAACTGAAGTAAATGGCGGGGCTCAAATCACAAATTTTGATATACAAGCATCATCTTATGATGTAAATAGACACTTCTTCCTTTCTCAGTTCTTCGCTAATCAATACGATCAGGCATTGAGTCAACTGCCTGTAGTTCAATCAAGTGTATTGATAAACTACCTAGAAGTATGGGTGACAAACCGCTCGAATGTTGCGGGAAACACAAGAAATGTTGTTGGTTTCATGGATTTGGGAGAAGCCAATGTGAACGACCTGTATAGAGACGATTGGAATCCAAATAATACTCAAGTTCCCGATAATGCGGCAAACGACCTATTCTCAACTGTTAAAGGTCAGCCATTCTGTGATTATAATGATCCTCGTTTGGTATTGGGTACGGATTATGAATGCCTGAACAATGCTCGACAATTAACAACTAACGATTATACCTATAACGATAGACTTGGATATATCTCATTAAATCAGTCATTGAATAATGATGAAGTTCTGATGGTTGCATTTGAGTATACCCATAACGGACGTAGATATCAGGTAGGAGAATTTACCGTCGACAATCCATCTACGGCAAATACCAATAACCATCTACTCTTAAAACTTATAAAACCAACAACGGTAAAAACCAATTTACCAACTTGGGATTTGATGATGAAGAATGTGTATTCTCTGAATACCTATAATCTTCAGACGGAAGATTTCACCATGAATATTGTTTATGCTGATGATCCTTCAGGTGCTGATCTAAACTATCTTCCGGTTAAGCCAACTGAAACTAGAATATATGAGAAGCAGCTTATTGAGGTTTTAAATCTAGATGAGGTTAATAAGCAAATGGAAGCCAAACCCGATGGGGTTTTCGACCTTATTGAAGGTATAACTGTGAACACTCTTAAGGGTAGAATTATCTTTCCAGTTAGGGAGCCTTTTGGTTCTTATTTGAGAGATAAGTTTACCGACCCCAATAGTACTGATGCAAATTATTACGCATTTGATGCATTATATGACTCCACCCGTTGGCTTGCAGAACAGGATGTTAAGAAGAATAAATTCTTTTTAAGAGGAACATTTAAAGGCTCGGCGACTGATGAAATTAGGCTTCAGTGTTATAATATTAGTCAGGGTTCTGTACGAGTAACCGCAAACGGAAACGTGCTGAATGAAGGTGGCGATTATACTGTTGATTATACCCTTGGAACAGTTAGAATCATCAATCAAGGAATACTAAATTCTGGAGCCGTAATAAAGGCTACATGTGAAAGCAATTCGCTCATCAATATTCAGCAGAAATCATTAGTGGGTGCGCGTTTCGACTATAAGCATTCCGACAAATTATTATTGGGTGGAACCTTTATGCATATGACTGAAAGGCCATTAACGCCCAAGGTGAATATTGGAGAAGAACCAATTTTAAACTCCATTTGGGGAATAGATGGAACCTATCATACTGAGTCGAGATTCCTCACAAAAATGGTGGACAAACTGCCATTCATAGAAACCAAAGCTAAATCAACTATAAGCTTTACTGGTGAGTTTGCTCATCTCATTCCTCATAAACCCAGAACCATGGGCGACCGTGGAACTTCGTATTTAGATGATTTTGAAGGGGCTGAAACACCCTATGATTTAAAATACTTCGCAAATTGGAAACTGGCCAGCATACCTCAAGGACAACCAGACCTCTTCCCAGAAACACAGTATGGGGATAGCGCATTTAACACCAAAAGAGCAAATTTGGCTTGGTATACTATCGACCCAATATTCCAATCGAGTCAGAGTTTAACTCCCGAGCATCTTAAAAACGATACCAGACAGCGTTCTAATCATTTTGTTAGATCTATTCCAATAACAGAAGTTTTCCCTAAGATTGAACAACAGCAAGGGCAACCTAGCCAGCTTCCAACTCTGGATTTAGCTTTTTATCCAAGAGAAAAAGGACAGTATAATTTCAATACCACCGACCTACAGGCAGATGGAAAACTATCAAATCCAGAAGAAAATTGGGGTGGTATAATGAGAAGAATAGAAACCAATGACTTTGAAGCCACCAATATAGATTATATAGAAATCTGGATGATGGATCCCTTTGTTTACGCCAAGTACAACAATACTCCTATCCATGCTGGAGATTTATACATCAATTTAGGTAGCGTATCGGAAGATTTAATTTCCGATAGAAGAAGGTCTGTTGAGAACGGACTACCAACTCCTTCGAGCAATATTCCATTAGATACATCTTATCTTTCTTCTATACCAGGAGCCTTAATACCTGCTGGTCAAGTTATAAATAAAGCATTTGATAACGACCCAAGTGCAAGGGGAACACAAGATGTGGGCTACGACGGGATGAACGATGATGTAGAGCGCTCATTGCGAGTTAATTATCTAGATCAAATTAAAGCACTTTATGGGACAGCATCTGTGGCATTTCAGCAGGCAAATAATGACCCTAGTAATGATAACTACCGCTTTTATAGAGATGAATTATACGACGCAAATCAGAGTCCAATCTTAGAGCGTTATAAAAAATACAATGGCGTTGATGGTAATTCTACTTTAGATAAACTGAGCGACGGAACACCTAAGTCTGGAAACAACAAACCAGATGATGAAGATGTGAATGGCGACCACACCATTAATATGGTTGAAGAATACTATCAATATAGAATTTCAATAGATCCAGCTAATTTAAAGATCGGAAGCAATTTTGTTACGGACACCATATTAGCTGATGCATCACAAGAGGATAAAGGGGAGAAACCAAATCAGGTTTATTGGTATCAGTTGAAGATTCCAGTGCGTCAGTACGAACGAAAAGTTGGGGGAATCCAAGATTTCAAATCCATTAGATTTATGAGAATGTATCTCAAAGGATTTGAGGACAGTGTGATCTTGAGATTTGCCAATTTACAATTGGTAAGAGCGGATTGGAGAAGGTATTTAAGTACACTGAAATTCCCGCCAACCGTTGGTCCACCAGTGGATCCAGACGATGATTCTAAACTTGTTGTTTCAACTGTGAACATAGTAGAAAACAGCAGGAGAGATCCGGTAAATTATATAGTTCCACCAGGCTTCACCAGAGAAATTGACCCTACTCAAGTGGGTAATGTTCAGCAGAACGAGCAATCACTTTCCATAGCCGTCTGTGAGCTAGCGAAAGGTGATGCCAAGGGAGCATTCCGTACCATGAATTACGATATACGTAACTATAAATCTCTGGCTATGTTTATACATGCCGAATCGGAATTTGGTCAGGATGGCGATGTGGTAGCTTTAATACGTATAGGAACGGACTTAGAAAACAATTTCTATCAATACGAAATACCATTGAAGTTAACACCTGCTGGTTCTTCAGATGGAGAAGTCGTCTGGCCAGAACTCAATGAACTTAATATAGAGTTAGAGGAGTTTTACAGGCTCAAACTCAATAGAGAGCTGAGCGGAGCTGCTCAATCGGCATACTATTCTGAAACACTGGCCAATGGACATAAGATCTCTATCATTGGATTACCAGATTTAAGTAATGTTAGGACCGTACTGCTTGGTGTGAAAAACTCAGAAAATTCCAGTGTTCAAGAACTCTGTGCAGAAGTGTGGTTTAACGAATTTAGATTGGTTGATTTTGTCAATAAAGGCGGTTATGCTGCTAATGCTCGTTTGGTTACCAAGCTTGCAGATTTTGCCACTGTAACTCTTGCCGGAAACTATCAATCCATTGGGTTTGGGGCAATTGACAAAAAATTAAATGAGCGAAATTTAAATGAGATGATACAATACGATGTCTCATCTAATATTGAGTTGGGTAAATTCTTCCCCCAAAAAAGCGGCATTACCATTCCAATGTTTATTGGCTATAATGAGAACATAATTAATCCTAAGTTCTATCCACTTAACCCCGATATATTGTTGCGGACTGCCGTCAATAATGCCGAGACTCAAGAGGAAAAAGACGCCATTAAAGAGGCTGCTCAGGATTATACATCGAGATACAGTCTGAACTTTACCAATGTCAAAAAGAACAGAACAGGTTCCGGAGGAATGGCTCATTTCTATGATATAGAGAACTGGAATTACTCCATTGCTTATCAAAGAATATTCCGACGAAATCAGATCATAGAATACAATGAGGTTAAGACCTATAAATCCAGTTTGGGCTATAATTTCGCTAAGCGACGTAACTCCTGGGAACCTTTTAAGAAAACCAAGCTGCCGCTATTAGTGCGAGATTTCAACCTGACCTTCCTACCCAGCAATTTCAATTTCAGATTTGATGTAAATAGAAGGTATTCAGAGACCAAGAACAGAAATAACGACAATTTTAAAGCTATTGTTCCAACCCTCTACGATAAGACCTTTGGAATAACTAGAGTATATGGTTGGAAATGGAATATTGCCCGAAGCCTCACCATAGATTACGCATCAACGGCCATAGCATGGGTTGAAGAGCCAATAGGCGCTTTAGATACAGAAGCTAAGCTCGATACCATAAGAAGAAACTTCTTCAATATGGGTAGGCTGAACAACTTCAATCAGAATATCAATGTGAATTATAATTTACCGCTGAGAAAGATTAAATATCTGGACTGGGTAACGGTAACTACAAGATATAGCGCTGGTTATCAATGGCGTACTGCTCCTCCAGCGAGAAATAGTTTAGGTAACACTATTCAAAATTCCAGAACATTGGGTGTAAATGGTAATCTTAACTTTATCTCATTCTATAATAAATTCCCATTCCTATTAAAGATAAACAGACCACCACCTAAGCGTCCAGAATCAGATGATCCGGATGCCGACGATGCAGATAAAGAAAAGGAAATTTCGCCACTGCTAAGAGCTTCAGTAAAAGCTCTGATGATGCTTAAGCAAGCTCAAATCAGCATAAATGTGAATGATGGTACAACAGTGCCTGGATTTGTGAAGTCTATGGATTTCTTCGGACAAAACTTTAAACATCAAGTTCCTGGTTTCCCTTTCATTTTGGGGTCTCAAGATGAAAACATTAGATATGATTTTGCTCGAAACGGTGATATAACTACTGATACCGTACAGAACTCAAGGTATATACAACTCAACAGTTTGAATATTAATGGATCTGCAACTATTGAACCTTTTAGCGGATTCAGAATTTCAATCAACTTTAATAAGCGTCAAAGCATTAGCACATCTTCAAACTTTAGATATAGTGAAGAACTTGGACTATTCCAGGATTACGGTTTGACCGAAGTGGCAACATTTAGTACCAGTTACGGAATGTGGGCTACCATGTTTGATAAGCTAGAAGAGCTAACCTATCAATCAGATGTATTTGATCAATTCAAGAACAATAGATATGTGATTGCTCAAAGATTGCAGGTAACTGAATTTACAGAGGGTAGATATGCCGGCAAATACGGAAACGAAGTGAATGCAATTGACACTGTGACAGGCTTCCCTCTCGGATTTAGTCAGACACATCAGGATGTACTCCTTTATTCGTTCTTGGCTGCGTACTCAGGTAAGAATGCCAGTACAATGACCTTGACTCAATTCCAAAAAATTCCTATACCAAACTGGAGAATTACCTATAATGGATTATCGCGATTAGACATCTTTAAGGATCTCTTCAGCAATATTTCATTATCGCACGCTTATAGCTCAACATTAAATTTAGGTTCCTTCTTCCAACCATTGGATTACGGTACAGATAGTTTGGTGCACGGTGAAAACCTGGTAACTCAATACGGATACCAAAGCGGGATATCTCTTGTAGAACGTTTGACACCATTATTGGGAATTGATGTAACCACTACTGATGGTCTAACGCTGCGTTTTGAATATAAATTCGATAGAAACCTCACCTTAAATTTGAGAAACCTTCAAATGGTTGAAGTGAGAAATAAAGAATATGTAATTGGTATTGGTTTCAGAACAACGGGTATGAGATTGCCATTTAGATATAATGGCGACAGAGTAGTACTAAGAAATGATTTGAATATGCGATTTGATTTCTCAATCAGAGATGGAATCACCGTTGTACGTAATATTGAAACTGATATAGCTACTGCCACAGCCGGTATAAAAACAGTGAGTATTAAGCCAACCATTGATTACAAAATCAATGACAATCTTAACTTCAGAATGTTCTACAACAGAAACATTAATACTCCTGTAACATCAAACTCCTTCCCTACAGCATTGACAGACTTCGGGGTTACTTTGCGTTACAGCATGCAGTAAAAACTGCCTAAAGTCATACAGTTTATTAATAATCGTTCCAAATAAAAGTTCATCTTTGCGCCC
>CBDUMX010000086.1:0-8633 GCA_965368435.1 uncultured bacterium | reverse complement strand
ACGAACAGAGAACCCTATAGATTCAGAACAGGCGGAGCAGTGCCGGACTATCAAGATGTTTATATGATTGGCTCCCCTTCAGGTTTACCACTAAAATTAGCTGATAACGCTTATGTAGTTGACAATGCCAGTGGTCAATACTTCAGTACCTCTCTAGATGCTTTTCCAGGCAATTCTGGGGGACCAGTATTTGATAATGCGGGATGGATAGAAGGTATTTTGGTTAGAGGAGATATAGTTACTAGTCAAGGAAATAGAACGAGCGGTGATTATGTCTACGACGCCAATTGCAATTGTATAAAGACCTTAAACTTTACATCTACCTTCGGGAGGAATGGAGCTCAGGTACAGAGAATTGAATGGTCGAATTACGATATTTTAAAGCTGGCCATTTATGAAAATCTATCCTATGCAATCAATACAAATAATTTAACAAGACTGAATAAATGGTTGGTCTATAGCTGGATACTGGATAACGAAATAAGTGGAAGATTAGGTCGCTTGGAATTTGACGCAGCTAAATTAAACAATTTAGATGCGCTGAAAATGCTGATGGGGAAAGTGAAAGATGTAAATAATGTAGATGGAGAAGGAAAAAACCTGCTACATTATGCTATTTCAAATAATAATGCCGAAATGCTTCAGTATCTCTTAGATATGGGTGTTAACCCAAATAGAGCTTCCCTAAACAATATAAATCCTCTTTATCAGGCTGTGTCTCAGAACAATACTCAGCTCACTAAATTGCTTATTGAGCGAACTGATAATAGCAAAATCAATGAATTAGTCAATGGCAATACCCTGCTTCATTTGGCAGCCAGTTATGGCAATATTGAAATGGCAAAACTCATTTTGGATGCAGGTGGAGATATCAATACCAAGAACTCAAAAGGCTATTCGGCTATAAAAGTGGCGAAGAAAGCCAAGCAAAAATCAATGAAGAAATTCTTAAAGAAAGAAAAAAAAAGACGTAAATGAAAAACTCAATAAAAATTAGCACAGCAGTACTAGGCTTATTGCTCTGCTTTGGCGCTCAGGCGCAGAACACCGACACAGCAAGAGGTCAAGTTGGTCCAACTATAGACCCATTTGATTTAGACACTTCTGGAACCAGAGGTACCTATGGCTCTGACGACAGAATGGATGTAACAGATGCCGTTGGATATGATGATTTCGTAAGAGCAACCGCAGTTATGATTAAAAAATCAAAGATCAGCGGATCTACCATGAATTGTCCAACACTAAGACAAAATCTCTCATATCGTTTTGATTCAGACAATTTTGCAGAGGGCTTTAAATTCCTTGATCAAGCGGCATGTGCAAATTGTACTGGATTTTTAATTGCTCCAGATATTTTAGTAACTGCTGGACATTGCATTGAGAATATGACGGACTGCAATGACTATGTTTGGGTTTTCGACTATACCAATAAACTGTATCAAAGTAAGTATTCAGGAAATATCACTATAGATCCTAATAATGTCTTTGGTTGTGATGATATCCTTTCTACCACTTTGGTAAGAGGTGGAGGTGATTGGGCTATCATTAAATTAAATAGAAAGACCAATAGAGTGCCTTACAGATTTAGAATAAGTGGCAAGATTGCAAACTATCAAGATGTATATATGATAGGTTCTCCTTCTGGACTTCCACTGAAACTTGCTGATAATGCATGGGTGAGCAATAATACCGAGACCTACAGCTTTGAGGCAAACCTCGATGCTTTTGGAGGAAACTCCGGAGGTCCTGTATTTGATGAAGCGGGTTGGATAGAAGGTATATTAGTTCGTGGAGCAGCAGATTATGAATACAACCAAGATTGCGGCTGTATAAAGGTTGCTCAACACAACTTATTCTCGTCTTATGGTGAAGATGTTCAAAGGATAACTAGTCTTCCTTTTAATACTTTGCTGCAAGCACTTTATGAAAATGTGGAATACGCAATCAAACAGAACGACATGGAGCGTTTGGAAAAATACATGGTCTATAAAGGACTTGTAGACCACTCTTATACGGTGGAACGAGGAAGGTTTGAATTCCTTGCCCTCGAACAAGGAAACTTTGCAGCCTTTAAACGACTTCGCAAAGAGTCTGATGAAGATAATATTACCGACAAATTTGGCAGAAGCCCAATCTATTACGCCATTAGAAGTGCTAATAATGAGTTCTTAGAATACCTATTTGACGAAGGATTTAATCCCAATTCAGCAGATGATTATGGTGAAACACCTATCTATTGGGCTATTGCTAAGGACAATACAGCTGCAATGAATTTAATTATTGAGCGAGGTGGCAATGTAAATACATCAGATAATTACGGAGAAACACCTTTGCACAAAGCTGTGCGTGAGAATAATTTCGAAGCGGTTAAAACCCTCGTTCAAGCAGGAGCCTTTGAAAAAGAAAAAAACAATCAAGGGAAAACTCCGAGAAAACTCGCCAAAAAACTTAAACGCAAAGCTATTGCCAAATACCTGAAGAAGGCAGAAAAGGGCAAAGTCTAAAATAATATTGATTTACCTGTGCAATGGACGATATACCCCAAAATAAAGTCCATTGCACTTTTATATTGAGCATTATAAACCGCAAAAGAATGATAAAAAGCCTTTTTAGATACCTCATTTCTCTTCTCGCTTGCTTCGCACTTTCTTTTGTTATTGCTCAAGATATTTCACCAATACTTCAATCGGGCCATACAGACGATATCAGCTATCTTAAATTCAGTGAAAACAATGAGTATTTGATCACTGGTGGACTTGATGAAACCGTTATCTTTTGGGAAGTAAATAGCCAATTACAAATTTTAAGCTTACACGGCTTTTCTGGAGGAGTTAGTTGTTTAGATTACCACAACGATAGCAATATACTGGTGGTAGGCACTTACAATAACCAAGTCTATGTATATGACTTCGATGTAGACTATTACAGTCCAGTAGAAATTTATGATTTCACTCAATATATCACTGCTGTGATAATCAGCCCAAATGGCAAAAAAATAATTGTAGGGAGTGCAGATTACAGTGTAAGCATAATAGAAGACTGGGCTATTGATCGATTGAATTTTGAGAGCGATATCACTGGTCTTGAACTCTCAAAAGACAATATGGATTTATATGTTTCAACTTTTGCAGGAACGCTTTACCATATTGAAATGCATGTTGGTTATATGAAATACACCCCTGTTTTATTTTATACAGCCAATGAATCAATTAGCAATATTTGTTTGTCGCCAAGTGCCAAACAATTGGCTGTTGGAATTTCGGGTTCAGACGGGAAATCTGGTGAAGTCATTATAGTTTCTACCAAGAATGCCAAGGAAAAACACCGAATAGCAGAATTTATTCCATATCTATTTACGCAATCCAATAGCATTAAATTTTTAAGCGAAAAGCAGCTACTTTATAAAAATACTAATAGTGGGATAAGCCTGTATAACTTCAAAAGCAAAGAGAGCACATTGCTTTCAGATGCAGACTTAGATGGAGGTTTTGATATTTCTAAAAACACTAAATATCTCGCATATGGCTCAACAAATGAAGCTTTAATGTCTAAGATTTTTGAAGCTAACCAATCCGTGATTTTTAAGGGATATGTAGATCATCCAGTTCAATTGATGGGGCAAAAAGGGAGTAAGCTAATTGTTGAATACAAAAGCGGAATAAAGGAATGGGATTTGGAAAAACTTCAACTGGAAATGCTTGATGAAAAGTTCTATGAAAACAAATGGGACCACAGCAGCTATTCACAAGATTTAAGCCTGTTTGCAAGCAGTATTTATATAGAGAAGGAAGGCAGGTCTTGGACTTCCTACAGATGGGATAGTAAGAAAAGATTGATTGGCGAATTCAGTCAGAACAACCGATATTATGCTTATCTAACAGAAAATGGACGATTTAATTTTTGTGATTTAAGCCTCGTTCATCCAGACAGCTTTGGTAATGATTACTTCAGTTACTTTAAAGATTATCCTGAGAATGAAGCGAGAAATTACCTGAACAAAATAGTCTTTGCCCCGCATAAAAATGAAATGGTGCTACTAGGACGAAAAATTGATATTTACAATTTAGACAATCTAACTATCAATAGCATAAATAGTGATTTCAGACA
Source organism: uncultured bacterium (assembly GCA_965368435.1). Lineage (GTDB taxonomy): Bacteria > Bacteroidota > Bacteroidia > NS11-12g > UBA9320 > JAHEKB01. Next base: position 4,526 of record CBDUMX010000086.1, on the reverse strand, counting down.
GGCCGATTTTGCTTTGCCAGCCGTTTATAATCCACATGATGGCTATCTCCTTACAGCTGTTCGCAAAGAGATAATAGACACTATTCCCTATAGCAGTTCTGAAGGCTATAGCAAAGAATGGAGAAGCGTAAAATACACCAACACAAGCGGAAAAAAAGACCGATATAAAAATGTAATGAATGGAGTTGTATACTTATGGGATTTAGAAAAACGCTATTACCCTCTCTACTTTGTGAGAGACCCCTCCATTGATGCCTCTGCGGATATTAGCGCACTTATATATGACCCCCATGATAGCTCTATAATTACTGGCTATACTGATGGACATATCAGTGTAACAGATGCTACCGATTCAGTATATTCCTATAAACTTTTTCTACGAGTAAGCGGTTATGGGCTGAGGGATTTAATGCTGTCTGATAATGGAAAATTTCTCTTTGCTCAAATGGACAATGGCAGTATCGAAGTATTCGAAAGATCTAGCCTTAAACTCTTGTGCAGGCTGATTGCTTTAGATGATAATGAGTTCATTATCATGGATATAGATGGATACTACAAGCGTTCAAAAAACACTACTAATTCTGTTGCATTCTGGCAAGCAGGAAGCCTAAGTAAACTCACTCAATATGATAAGATATTTAATCAACCTCATAGAGTGATGCAAAAACTTGGTTTCGTGGAAGACCAAAAATTGGCGCTGATAAAGAGATTAGCACAGCGTCAGAATACAAACTACGCATTAGACGAAAATGCTGTTCAACCTAAATTGAGCTTTTATAAAGAAGAGCAAATTCAATTTACAACTTCAGAAAACAATGTTTGTATACAAACACTAGCTACTTCAGAAGTTGCACTTGATTATATGAAAATATGGGTGAATGGTGTTCCACTTTACGCTGAAGGCAAAGAGCCCAAAGCTAAATCCAAAAAAGAGTGGAAAATGAAGTGGGAAGTGCCGCTGAAATACGGAATGAATCTTTTGAAGTTCCAGTGCTTTAATGAAGATGGAGTGAGCTCTAATGAAAAGACGGTCAATATATACTGCAGCAAAGAATATGTCAAACCCAACCTCTATATAGCATGTATTTCGGTATCTGACTATCAAGACAGCAGTATGAATCTTCGCTATGCAGTAAAAGATGGTAGAGATTTCGCCAAGGTGTTTGTAGACGAAAATGGCAGGAGACGCGTTGGATTTCCCAGCAGGTTTGATGAAGTGTATGTCGACAGTTTTTTCAATACCAATGCAACAAGAGAAAACATATTGCAATGGAGAAATAAAATCCTCAATACTAAACCAGAAGATTATGTGCTTTTGTATGTGTCTGGACACGGATTACTGGATGATAGCCTGAATTTCTGGTTTGCGACGCATGATATTGATTTTGATCAACCCAACCAAAGAGGGATGTCTTATGATGAACTAGAGAATTTATTAGTGGCTATCCCAGCACAACAAAAATTGTTTTTGATGGATGCTTGTCACTCTGGTGAAGTAATAAAAGAAGAATTGATGGTCGACAGTAACTTTAGGGCGATAGATGGTGGTAAAGGACAGTTGATTGGTTATAGTTATAGAGGGACCGAAGTTATTGATTTAGATGGTGAAGTTGTAGATCGAGGCGAATTGAAACAGGAGCTTTTTAGCAATTATATCAGCAGATCCGGTGCTACTGTTATCTCTGCTGCAGCTGGTAATAGTTTTGCACTTGAATCTCCAGAGTGGAGCAATGGGATTTTTACCTATACGGTCATAGGCGGTTTAATTTACCGTTGGGCAGATTTAAATAATGATGGTGAAGTTAGTGTGGTTGAGCTAAGCAAATACGTTTCAGCGGAGGTGAAAAAACAGACAGATGGTTTGCAAGTCCCCAATGATCGACAGGAAAACATAGAGAATAATTTTAGAATCTGGTGATATGAAACTCGGTAAGTTTTTGATACTCATAGTGATATTGTCGGCCTGTGCTAGCACCAACATTCCGCCTAAAGAAGATGCATTAGACACCTTAGTTCTTAAGAACAAATACCAATTAAATTATAACCTAGCTTATGGAGATGAAAGGTATCAGTTTATCATACATATTTTAAAAATGCAACCCGATAGAGTCTTTCATTACGCCATGACCAATATGAGGAGAACTAATGCTACAGTGGTCTTGCGTGAATCAGCCTTAGACACAGCCAAACGAAGCGTAAATACATTTACGGGTAGAGATGATACCTTAGACCACAATGCATTAACTGTTTGGTTAAGCAGAGAGGTGTTTGCAGATATTGTTAATACTGATAGTTGCTGGTTAGATGATGGTAGTAGTGTTTGGACTACTAAGTATAAACGCTTTTATAATGCCGGTAAAGCACTTTATAATTATGAGTTAAACGGAGTGCCCCAAACTATTGAGATAGTGAAAGTCAAAGAACTGAATGGCTCTTCAGAATTTTGGATACTCAACGACCTTGAAAACCCGCTTATCATAAGAATGGATGTTGGCTGGGTAATCTGGTTAAAAGAAATTAATTACAGTTAAGCGATTTAGCCTGATTTAGTGTTCCTCAATCTCATTCTGTTTGTTACCTTTGATTTTCCTAAAGTATCATGGCGAAAACAATAGAAGAATTACTTTTTGACCTTGGCATAAAACCGGTTAATGAAAGCATATGTACCGGTAGAGAATGGATAAGTTCAATTGGTACAGATAAAAGAACAATCAGCAGTCCTGTAAATGGACAAAAGCTCGCAGAAGTTGTATTTGCAAACAGCAGTGAATACGAGCATATAATGAAGCAATCTCAAGCCGCATTCGAATGGTGGAGAAAACAACCAGCACCGGCTAGAGGTGAAATCGTCAGAAAATTTGGTGTAAAGCTTAGACTGAGGAAGAAGGACTTAGGTAAGCTGGTGAGCTATGAAATGGGAAAGAGCTATCAAGAAGGACTAGGAGAGGTGCAGGAGATGATCGACATCTGCGACTTCGCAACAGGCTTGTCGAGACAGCTTTATGGCCTCACTATGCATTCTGAGCGCCCAAACCACAGAATGTATGAGCAATGGCATCCGATAGGGACAGTAGGAATAATTTCGGCATTTAATTTTCCCGTAGCTGTTTGGGCTTGGAATGCTATGATAGCAGCAATTTGTGGCGATGTTTCTATATGGAAACCCAGCGAGAAAACACCATTGTCGGCAATAGCCTGCATGCAAATCATGAAAGAAGTTATCATAGAAAACGACCTTCCTGAGGGAATTTTCAATATGATAATTGGAGACTATAGAATTGGAGAGCAAATTGCGAAGGACAAAAGAATACCACTGGTATCAGCAACCGGATCTACCCGTATGGGAAAAAGAGTTGGACAAATTGTTGGGGCAAGATTAGGAAGAAGTCTGTTGGAACTGGGAGGAAATAATGCCATCATTATAACTGAAAATGCAGATTTAGATAAGGCCTTAATGGCATCTGTTTTTGGATGTGTGGGGACTGCCGGACAAAGATGTACAAGCACCAGAAGACTCATAGTACACGACTCTGTACTTGAAGAATTTAAACGAAAATTGGTATCTGCATATCAGCAATTGAAAATAGGTGATCCTTTGGATGAGAAGAATCATGTTGGACCACTAATCGACAAAGATGCAGTGAATAGTTTTACTGCAGCGATAAAAGAAGTAGAAGCAGAAGGTGGTCAAATAATATATGGAGGAGAAGTGCTAAAGGGCAAAGGCTACGAAAGTGGATGCTATGTAAGACCGTGTATTGCCGAAGTGCAAAATCACTTTGAGATTGTACAGGAAGAGACTTTTGCGCCTATAGTATATCTCATTCCATATTCAAGTTTAGATGAGGCTATTGCAATGCAGAATGATGTGCGACAAGGTTTAAGCTCTGCAATTTTTACTGAAAACCTGCTTGAAGCTGAAAAATTCTTAAGCTCACACGGCAGTGATTGTGGTATCGCCAATGTAAATATTGGTACTAGCGGTGCTGAAATAGGTGGTGCCTTCGGTGGAGAGAAAGAAACTGGTGGAGGTAGAGAAAGTGGCTCAGATGCATGGAGAGCTTATATGCGCCGACAAACAAACACTATTAATTACGGCAGTGATTTACCCTTAGCACAGGGAATTAAATTCGATATATAAAAAAGGGAACTTTTTACAGTCCCCTTCTCCTTATCTCGTCAATATTATCCGTTTGGAATGTTGTTGTCCCCTGATACTATAATTTAAGAAGTACAAACCATTATCTAAATTGCTTAAGTCGATGTGCTGTTGCTCATAAGGAGCCATATCATCCGACTGAATTAATTCTCGACCATTTACATCACAGACTTTAATGTTTTCGGCATTTAAATCAGTTCTCAAGTTCAATTGACCGTTGTTTGGATTAGGATAGGCCACAAAGTGTGAAAGTTCTCTATCCAATAGAGTATAGTAGATGCTAGCAGTAGTATCCTGAGTGGTATCTTGAGTAGTTGTGTCAATACCGTTACAATCTGAAGGCCATGGATCTATTTCCAAAGGCAAT
>CBDUMX010000085.1:0-8815 GCA_965368435.1 uncultured bacterium | reverse complement strand
TTAGTTTTGTACATCAGATGAAAAAGTTAATGATATTCATTGTTTTTCTGGGCTTGTCGGCAAGCGCATTAGCAGAAAAAGCGGACTCAGTTGGGACCAAGGTAAAAAATGGCAAGGTATACATACTTCACAAAGTGGAGAAGGGGCAAGGATTATATAGTATTTCAAAGAAGTATGGTGTAAGTCTTACAGATCTTGTTGCAGAAAATCCTGGATCTGAGCAAGTGATTAAAATCGATCAAATAATTTGGGTGCCAACTACTCAAGAGGTTAAATTACAAGAGCCTGTGGTTGAGGATTTTTTTGATAAAACAGAAGATATTGATTCTGATGAACCACAAGAGCTAGATACTGAAGACGCTGTGGAGAGCACTTATGCTAGCTATCACACAGTGGTTGCTGGGGAAACCTTATTCAGTATTGCACGCAAGTATAAAACAAATGTGGATGTTATAAAGTCCTTGAACTATTTGCAGAGCGATGTGATTACTGAAGGCCAAAAAATACTTGTTCCTGGGAATAGTGGAGAGACTAGAGCTTCTGATAATTTTGAAATGGATTTGGATGCAGCTCAAGAAGAGTTAGATCTTCCAGAAGTCACGGAAATAGACCCAATAGTTCTAGATACTCCTGATGTTGAAGGATATAGTATTAAGGTGATTCGCCTTGAGGAATACAATTTGGAGAAAATAGAAGAGTCAGGGATTTCAAACATTGAAACTACCGACAGAAATACGAACAAAAACTTTGCATACCATTGCTCAGCTCCTGTAGGTACAGTAATTATGGTAACCAATCCCAAGAATAATAAAACGGTCTTCGTTAAGGTCATCGGGAATTTTGAGCGAGGAGCAAGCAGTGCCCTAGTTATTAAACTATCTAAACTTTCTGCAGCAAGCATTGGCCTAGAAGAATCTGGAGCACCGGTGAAGCTTAGTTATGCGAGGTAATGCGCTTACTAAATCAGGCTCATTACTTTTTCTTGCAGGCATAGGCTTAGGTTTTTTTGGTCTTTTTTTCTCAAATTTTATTACAAGTCTAGGAACTGTATTTTTACTGCTTTCCATTCTTTTTCAAACACAGAAAATCAAGCATACCAGAAAAGAGGTTTATCTAATTTTTCTTCTACCAATACTCTTCATTCTAACAGATTTTTTTCGAACTAGCAATATCGATATAGTGTCAGCTAAGCTTTTACTTGCTATTGGTTTTGCGGTTATTGCAATTTCTGTATATATCAACCAGGACGGTGTGCGCAAACACAAAAAAGCCCTGCTGATAGCACTTGTATCTACAGTCTTATTGGTAGATGTACTCTCAGTTGGCAATTACTTTTTAAACAAAGCAGAACTAGATGCTCTTCTTCTTCAATCTAAGTCTATTCCTGTGATTGGTGGGATGCATCATATACATTTTGGTATATTAAACGCATTGTCCATTGTTGCATTGCTATACCTCATTTTATTTAGCAAATCAACAGAGTGGTATGTGTTCATTGCACTTTTACTTCTGCTGATTAGCTTCCATATACTAAGTTCGAGAACAGGGCTAGTATCCCTGTATTTTGCCCTGGGGATTTCACTTTTAGTCTATGCTATTAAAGAAAAAGCAATACTAAAATCTATGCTTGGTGTTATCATAGTGGCTATAATAAATTTTGCGGCCCTTAGCTTAAGCACTTCTTTTAAAAACAAAGTGGCAAATTCCATAGAAGATATTGAAAGTTGGGATGAAAAGGAAGCAGTGAACTTTAAAAGCATGGGCATGCGATTAGAGGCATATAAAACCAGCGTGGAGATTATAAAAGATTATTTCTTTATTGGCGTTGGAAGTGGTGATTCAGAGTCTGTGCTGCAGGAATACTATATTAAATTGCAAACGGGTCTATATAAAGAAAATAGGATAGGCCCACATAATCAATTTTTGGAATATGGCATTAAATACGGCCTATTTGGTTTGTTGTATATGTCTCTGTTTTTCTACTGTTGGATTAAATGGTCTATTAGTCCATTGAATTACGGTTTGCTTACAGCAGTATTGGTTATATTGATTTCCTCGCAGTTTGAATCGCTTATGGAGCGACAAGTAAGTATATTCTTTACCGCATCAATACTTCCTATCTTTCAAATTGCTGTTTCTAAAGAAAATTAGAGGAATATGACGGTATTTAAGACTACAGAATTTAAATTTGAGTTCTATTTAAAATGAAAAAGATACTTATACTAACATTCTCATTATTTCTAGGTTTTAGCGCAGTTGCACAGGAAGAGAAATCTAAGATTAAAGATAAATTGTTTTTGGGTTTAGTTACCTCTTATTACATAGATTTTGTTAGTTCTCCTTTAAAGATAGTTGATTTTTCAAGATTGTTAGATGATGGCAATGGCGGTGTAATTCAAACTCCTGATACCGCAGTTCCATTTCAAACAAGATATATCTCATTTGTTTCTATAGGTTTTGAACCTAGATACAACATTCATGAATTTAATGAAAATGTATCTATAGGGATTGCCATGCCTGCTACTATTGGTTTTGGACAGGCATATCCTCATAACAATGATGTCAGTGGTGCCAGAGGATTTGGCAATGTTCAAGTTCCTTTATTGGCTAAATTGTACTTTGGAACTAATGCTACTTACGATAGTAAAGCCGACTTTGGCTTTAGCGCTGGAGCGGGAGTGGAGTACAATAAACTTGCCCTTATTGCTACTGATGAAGATAAAAGAGTCAAAGAAGCAAATAGAGGTTGGATAATGCCAACTTTTTCAGGTAGTGTACACTTTTGGCGTGGAAATTCGCCTATAGAGGTCAATTTCAAGTATGGACACGGAATAGTGTCGACATACAGAACGAATGCGCAAGGCTTTCCTTTGCCTGATGGTGAACGCATAACAAGAGCAAACTCGATAAAGCTTTCATTTGTTTACCTTTTGAACTATTAGGCAATTCCGTTAATTGTCTATTTTTAATCATTTATAAATTTAAATGCCGTACTTAAAGCGTACTCCTAGATATTTGCCGATGCGATTACTGTTCCAAGCTAGTCTTCTTTTGTGTTTTACCCTGAGTGTTGAGGCTAAACAACTGCTGAGTGGACTGATAATGGATGTGAACGAAAACTTGATCGCCGATGCTAGAATCGAAGAAGAGGGATCTAACAACTTCACATATAGCAATGCAGATGGGACTTTCAATCTTTTCTATTCCTATAAATCAAGTAAATTAATCATAAGTCACCCAGATTTCAATATACTTAAAGTACAAATTGATAGTACAGGCTACCAAAAAGTCTTTTTAATACGATCTATAGAAGGTAATGAATACAATTTAAATCATCTAGCTGGTTTTACAGATTTCAAAATGAAAAACCCCAATAAGCATTTGGAGAATATGCCTTATTTGCTTGGAGAGGCGGACATCAATAGGCAATTGCAAATGCTTCCCGGGGTAGAACACGGTTCAGAAGGTTTTAGCAATTTGCTAATTAGAGGTGGTAATGTTGATGAAAATCTAATGCTATACAACGGCACTCCAGTATACAACTACAATCATATATTTGGTATTTCATCATTGTTTCACACCAATGGTATAGATAATGTAAAATTGAATAAAGGGGCAATTTCAGCCCAGTATGGTGGACGCCTTTCATCAGTTATACAGGTTGAAACGGCCAAGACCAGTGAATTTAGCGGAACCCATGGTGATTTAGAAATTAGTCCACTTTCAGCAGGATTATACATTCGATCAATTCAAAAAGGGGATCATTATTTTACTATGTCATTTCGCCGCACCTATATGGATTTGCTATTGCCTATAGAAACGCGACAAAATGAACTCAACGCCAATTTTTACGATCTGCAATTAAACTATGGTAAAGTGTTAAAGAATAAGGATGAGCTGGAGCTCAGCTTTATGTCGACTAAGGACAATTACCTCATAAGCGCTCAGGCGTCAACTGATTCGGCTAATATTCTTTATAAATTCATATTCGACTGGGGAAATGCTATAAGTTCTGTTAAATACAAACAGAAATTAAATAAGCGATTGAGTGCGGTACATTCGCTTCACTATTCAAGTTTCAGGAGTAACGACGGAAGAGAGCAGCGAACTTTAAATCCAAACTCTTTTACGATTCCTACGGCCACATACAATATAAATAGCGGTGTAAGAGAGTACATAGCTCAATCAAATTGGCGACAAATAGCCAGTAATAGCTCAAGCATCGATTTTGGCCTGCAGACAAATGTTAAAACCTATAGAATACTTTACACACATTTAACTTCTTTTGATTATCCAGATTTCGATGATGTGGATGAGTTTATTGGAGACAAGGCTTATCAAGCGAGTTATGAAATAGCAGTATTTGGAGAGCTCAAACAAAGAATGTCGTCTCAACTCGAACTAATACTGGGATATAGAAATGTGTTTTATATGTATGATGGCTTTAACAATATTTATCCTGAGCCGAGATTACACGCTTATTATACAATTGACAACAGATCTGTTTTAAAACTTGGTGCGAATAGACATACTCAATTTATCAAATTGATTAATATCGGTGGATCTGGAAATCCAAGTAATTTTTGGGTGCCTGCCACCGAGCAAGTAAGACCACAGACTTCCAATATTATTGACATAGCCTATGAAAGAAAGGTAGGTAAATCGTATTCATTTAGCGCGAATGCTTATTATAAGCAATTGCAAAACATCCAATTGGTTAACAACTTCAATGACGCTATAAATGCTGAAAACGACTGGCAAAAACAAGTATTACTTGGGTCAGGTACGGCTTATGGTTTAGAATTGATGTTTCAAAAAAATGAAGGAATTTTCAATGGATGGTTTAGCTATACATACAGCAAGGCTTATAGAGATTTCGAAGATTTGAGTGTAGACCCATTTTTGTTTGATTTCGATAGAACACATATGTTCAAAATATACGGAAATATCGACTTAGGAGAATTTTGGGACATAGGGTTTAACTATGTAGCAGGAAGCGGTCAACTGTTCTCTATACCTACTGGAAAATTCCGTGATTTGGATGGCAATTTGCAATTAGAATACAACTCCATTAATAATTACAGAAGCCCATTCTATCACAGATTAGATTTAAGCATTCTAAAGATGAGCGAGCAATCCTATCTTGATCAAACGTGGAAATTCTATATCTATAATTTGTATGGCACGAGAAACCCACTTGATATAAGCGCGAGATTTGATGATTCAAGTTTAACAGATATGGAATTGGTTAGAAGTTATCTTTTGCCAGTTCCTGGTATATCATATATAGTGAAATTTTAAATGAAGAAAACCATTTACATATTCCTCTTATCGCTGCTATTTGTAGCTTGTAGTGATGAAGACCTATTGAACCTAAGTGAATTGGGAAACTATTCAGAAAAGCTGGTAGTTAATGGAATCTTGAGTACTGATAAGCAAGTATCTTTTAAACTAACTAATAGTGAATCATCTTCTAACTCTGACTTGCCCAAATTAGTCACCAATGCAACAGTCAACATGAGTGTGAATGGCAATAATTCAGTGATGAGCTATGACCCTGGTTCACAATCCTATATATTGTCTTACTCACCAAAGGCTGGAGACATTTTCGCTCTAGATGTACGAGCTGATGGTTATCCCTTTGTAACTTCCAATATACAGATACCTAACTCCATTAGCGCAAACTCTAGCTTAACTCCAAACGGTGGATTGGATACTTCAGGAACGCCATCAGATTTATTGAGTATTAGTTTTCAAGATGATCCAGCTGTCAACAACTATTATAAAATTAACTTCTTCTATTACAATAAAACATTGGCGGTATTTGTACCAATGAGCTTTGTATTAAATGACCCCGAGATATCGGAATTCAATTCACAGCGATTAAACGATGCCAGCATACTCTTCACAGATGAATTCTTCAATGGGGAGAACAAAACTATAAGCACCGTTGCTCCTTACGGATTGGTGTTAAGCAATCCTTCTGATAAATACCTCATTCTTTTAGAAAGCATAAATGAAGATCTTTATAGGTATTATACAACCCTTCAAAGAGCGCGAGATGCTAGAGAATCAAACTTCATCAGTTCGTTTAATAATGCTTCTGTAATCCACACAAATATTCAACGAGGTCTCGGAATATTGGGTGGCAGCTATGCAGTGAGAGATACCCTGAGGTAATCATTTATAAACCCAATCGTGTTGATCAATAAGCCTTTCCCTCTCATCTCAGTATTTAATGTATTCTTGCAGTATCATATGCGATTTTATTATCTAGTATTCACACTGCTTTTTGTTCAATTGGCATTTTCGCAGAACGGACAGATCAGAGGTGTTATTTACGATAAAGAAAATGGAGAGCCAGTTGTTTCTGCTACTATAAATATACTGGGAGAACCTTATGGAGACTATTCCGATGCTAATGGGTTTTATAACATAAGTGGATTAAGCGCAGGTAAATACAGACTTGCCGTGAGTTTCTATGGCTATGACACTAGCTTTTACAGTTTTGATCTTCGCGATGGACAAGTGATAACCCACAATTTGTATCTGAAACCTTTGGCTAAACAAATTGATGTTGTCAATATTTCAGCTGCTAAACAAAGGAGAAAGAAAGAAGTTGTTATTTCTCAAACTACTATTCAAGCGAAACAGCTTGAACGAATACCTTCTGTTGGAGGAGAGCCTGACTTGGTTCAATACCTACAAGTTTTACCTGGGGTGGTATTCTCAGGTGATCAAGGCGGACAGCTGTATATAAGAGGAGGTTCACCGGTGATGAATCGGGTAATGGTAGATGGCTTAACCATTTACAACCCCTTTCATTCGATTGGTTTATTTTCAGTATTCGACAGTGATATACTCAAAACCGTTGATGTATACTCAGCAGGCTTTGCGGCAGAGTACGGAGGTAGAATCTCAGCAATTGTTGATGTGCAAACTAGAGATGGCAACAAAACTAGATTCGCCGGTAAAGTGAACAGCAGTCCCTTTAATTCCAAAATTTTGCTTGAAGGTCCTACCAGGAAGTTTGAGCCTGGACAGGGAAGTAGTAGCTATATTTTATCCTATAAGAATTCTTACCTGAATAAAAGTGCGCCAATTTTCTATCCCTATATCAATGATGGCAATTTGCCTTATGCCTTCGGTGATTTATATGCTAAATGGTCTGTCAATTCAGCAAATGGTAGCTATTTTAAGCTGTTTGGATTTGATTATAACGATCTTGTAACCTTTGAGGGTACAACATCATACAAATGGAAATCAAACGGCTTAGGCACAAAATTCTTACTCATACCGGGAAGTAGTAAAACAATTGTAGATGGCTCTATAAATTTCTCAGACTATTATATAGAACAGGTTGAAAAAGACAATAAACCTAGAAAATCTGGTATAAGTGGTTATAATGTTGGATTAAACTTTACCAATTTTCCGCAAGAAAATGACGAATTGAAGTACGGTATAGAGATGAATGCTTTTCGCACAGACTTTGAATTGTTCAATAGTCTTAATAGAAGAATATCTCAATATGAAAACACTACGGAGATTAGCATGTTCATCAACTATCGCAAGATATTTAGCAAGAAATTGATACTTGAGCTGGGATTCAGACTGCAGCGTTATGCCAGCCTCCAAGAAAACAGTCCAGAGCCCAGAGTAAGAATGAAGTACAACTTTGGCAATCGCATTAGATTTAAAGCAGCTGGGGGATGGTATTCCCAGAACTTGATGTCGGCTGTGAGTGACAGAGATGTAGTAAATTTATTTTATGGTTTTCTTTCGGGACCTGAAGAATTGCCGAGTGAATTTGAGGGACAAGAAGTCAACAGCAAATTGCAAAAATCAAGGCATGCTGTAGCTGGATTTGAGATTGATCTGCTCGCAAATCTTGAAATTAATATAGAAACTTATATCAAAGACTTTACTCAAATCACCAATGTTAACCGAAATAAGATATTTGATAATAACACAGAAAATGCAAATAGGCCTGATATACTAAAGCAGGACTACATTATTGAACAGGGTGAAGCTTATGGTTATGACATAAGTGTATTGTATGAGTTGAAGCAATGGTATTTATGGGCGGTCTACTCATACAATATTGTGAATAGGGATGACGGACTGCAAAAGTATCAGCCACATTTTGATAGAAGACATAATGTGAATCTGGTTGCGTCTTATGATTTTGGAGAGGAAAAGGAGTGGAGTGCAAATGTGAGATGGAACTTTGGTTCTGGTTTTCCATTTACCTTAACACAAGGATTTTATGAATTATTAGACTTTAAAGATGGAGCGTCTACTGACTATACCACAGAAAATGGAGAATTGGGCATACTGTACGGGGATCTTAATACAGGAAGATTGCCTTATTATCACAGATTAGATGCTTCCTTAAAGAGAACGTTTAACTGGGAAAAGAAAGAAGGCAAGGTTGGAAGCAATAAGCTGGAAGCTATTGTATCAATAACCAATGTGTACAACAGAAATAATATATTCTATTTCGACAGGGTAGATTATAAAAGAGTTGATCAACTCCCATTTCTACCTAGTATTTCTGTAAGCTATTCTTTCTAGAATTAGTGAACTTCCATAGCAGAGGAAGATTCTTCTAATATGATTTGTAAACTTGTTGGATTAGGTGAAAGCATATCTACATCCATAATATCTTGAAGTTCTATGATTTCATCCAGCTCTCTAGCCAAATCGGCGTCCACACTTATAGCATTGATAACCAAAGTCTTACGTGGCTCTTCTAGTTCGTTGTAAGCAAAAAGTACTAAATCGTTTGGAGTAATGGTTTTATTCATATAATTCT
>CBDUMX010000084.1:0-8927 GCA_965368435.1 uncultured bacterium | reverse complement strand
GGAGTTGGTTATAAATTTGAAGTGTGAATCTAAACCCCAACTCGGGTTATATTGCTTTTCTAGCTGCATTAGGTACTGCTCTAATCTCGTCGTTCTCGCTTTGGTTGCTCAGCAATAATGTTAAATTAAGCTTGATGCTCTTCACTATAGTTCTTGCAGTGGGGATAGTCTTGTTTTACTTGCTATTGCAATTCTTTATTCATCGGAAAATCACGAGTATTTACAAGAGCATATACCGTTTTAAATCACAGGATGAAACCTTCATGAGTATGCTGAGCAAAGCTAGCAATGATCCCATAAGTGAGGTTAGTGATGAGGTGATGAAGTATATGCAAGAAAACCGCAAGGAGATTAGCCAGTTAAAAGAACAAGAAAAGTTTAGACGCGAATTCATTGGAAATGTTTCTCATGAACTGAAAACTCCAATATTTAGTGTGCAAGGTTATATCAACACTCTGTTAGATGGGGCCTTAGAAGATAAAGACGTAAACAGGAAGTTTCTCCAAAAAGCTGAAAGAGGAATTGACCGGCTTGCAGAAATAGTTGAAGATTTAACGAGCATAACAGAATTTCAAGCGGGTAAAATAAGTCTTAAAAAATCCAATTTTGAAATTGAAATGCTAGTGCAAGAAGCCTTTGAAATGCTTCAAGTTATGGCTAACAGCAAAGGAATTAAATTGCATTTTGTCAAAAGTACAAGAAGTAGTTTGGTCTATGCAGATAAACACAGAATATTGCAGGTATTAACCAACTTAGTTGTCAATGCCATTAAGTACGGTAAGCCAGAAGGAAATGTTTGGGTGAACTGCAGAGCCGAAAAGAAAAAGATTTTTGTGGAGGTAAAAGATGATGGAGAGGGTATCCCAAATGAGCATTTAAACCGCTTGTTTGAGCGTTTCTATAGAATTGATGAACATAGAAATAGTGAAGAAGGGGGCACTGGTCTAGGTCTTGCTATAGTCAAACACATAATTGAAGCTCATGCCGAGTCTATAGATGTACACAGCAAAGTTGGAGAGGGCAGTAGTTTTGAATTTTCATTGAGCAAGCCGTAGGCTTTTTAAAAGATTTAAAGTTTATTTTTGCACGCCTTGAGCTCAGTAGCAATACATACCTTAGGCTGCAAATTAAATTTTTCAGAATCCAGTAGTATAGTTCGCCAACTACAGAATCACGGTTACACCAGAGTTGATTTTTCGGATTTAGCAGATATATACATAATCAACACTTGCTCAGTTACCGAAAATGCGGATAAAAAATGCAAGAATACTGTGAAGCAATTGATGAGGAGAAATCCAGAAGCTTTTGTCGTTATCATAGGTTGTTATGCTCAACTTAAGCCTCGTGAAATAGCTGAAATCCCAGGCGTTGATATGGTTCTAGGAGCTAAAGAAAAATTCAACCTAATAGAGCATTTACACGAATTATCTAAGCACGATAAAGCCGTAGTCTATGAATCCAATATAAAAGAGACAAGAGATTTTGTTCCTGCTTTCTCTTTTGGCGACCGAACGAGAAGTTTTTTAAAGGTGCAAGATGGCTGTGATTATTTCTGTTCATTCTGTACTATTCCATTAGCAAGAGGTAAAAGCAGAAGTGCAAGTGTTGAAGAAACACTATCAAAAGCAAATGAAGTTGCAAATACAGGGGTTAAAGAAGTAGTTCTTACTGGAGTTAATATCGGGGATTACGGACAATCTTGGGGAGGGAATTTACTGGATTTACTCACTGAGCTGGATAAGATTGAAGGAATAGAAAGATTTAGAATCAGCAGTATTGAACCCAACCTATTGTCAAATGAAATAATTGATTTCGTAGCCAATTCTAAAAGATTTGTTCACCATTTTCATATTCCATTACAGAGTGGAAGTGATGAAATACTCACGAAAATGCGCAGAAAGTATCTCACTGAATTATATGCAGGCAGAATTAGAAAAATTAAGGAAATCATGCCTAATGCCTGTATAGGGGTTGATGTTATTGTTGGCTTCCCTGGCGAAGAAGAAGAGCATTTTTTGGAGAGTTATAACTTTGTGAAGGATCTAGAAGTTAGCTATTTACACGTCTTTCCTTATTCTGAAAGAAACAATACAACGGCTAGGAAATTACAGAACAAAGTATCTAAAGCTGAGAAAGTGGACAGAGCAAAACGTCTGCGATTATTGTCTCATAAACTAAAGCGGAAGTTCTACGAGGAGCAGCTGGGAAAAAAGCACAGGGTGTTGTTCGAAGCAGAAAAGCTAGAGGACGGTAAAATGCACGGTTTCAGTGCAAATTATGTTCGTTATGAAACAGATTATGATGAATCGCTAGTAAATCAAATTATTGAGTTAAACTTTGATGAGATTAATGCCAAAGGCTATGCTGTAGATCAAAGAATAGGGAATCTATCCTCTCTCATTAATAGACTACACTCTTAAAAATAGACAAACTTAGGTCGCAAATCCCCGATTTCTTCTTTGATGAATTTTGTATAGTACTGATATTCAGTGTGAAATGATATTTTGAATCAATTAGTCAGCTTTGGTATACCATTTGGATATTTGTGCTTAACTATGACTACTACTAATAAAACTATTAAAGCAGGGAAGGGTAATGCCTCAGATTTACCTAAAATCCGAAAAATCAAAACTTCATTTAATGCATTAAAAGCTTTTGCCTTGCGGGAAAAGATAATCAACAGCATGGCAAATTACTGTGCAGAATTGAGTCAGGTCTTGCTAGTAGACTTTGCAGAAAATATAGCAATGGAGTGGGTAGAGCTGCCTATGACTGCTGAACTGTATGAGTTACTGACAGCATATCAGGATCAAATTGATAAGGTGGGCTTGCCAGCTGCGGGACATCAGATTTTGCTCAATATGAGGGCAACCATACAGGATTAAACTCAACCAATTCTAGAACTTGCTTATCGATGCATAGCGCATAATAAGTTGGCAATGCTTTAATTCGCACAGAATTAATAAAGCATGTATCCAACTCTATATGACGCTTTTTTAGACCTTTTTGGTCTGAATATACCATTTCTAAAAATAGTTATGACCTTTGGGTTTTTTGTAGCCCTTGCTTTTTTAGCAGCCAATTGGGTTATGATTTTAGAACTGAAACGCAAGGAAAAACAAGGTGTTCTTTCCGCATTTCAGAAAAAAATAGAAGCGACAAATCCAGTAGTAGAATATTTTACAAATGCCTTGATAGGTTTCCTAATTGGATGGAAGCTAGTATATCTAGCCAGTAATTTTTCTGCCTTGTCAGACAATCCACAAGAGTTTTTATTATCTGGTCAAGGGTCAATTCTCTGGGGTGCTATACTGGCACTTGTCTTCATAGTTTTTAAATACTTTCAATTAAAGAATAATCCTAGAAGCTTAGAAGAAACTACAGTTTTATTTCATCCTTATCAGATGATGGGCAATCTTACCATGATTGCTGCTGTAGCTGGATTTGCTGGGGCTAAAGTCTTTCACCATTTAGAGACTTGGCAAGAATTCATAAAGAATCCTGCAGTAATATTTACCGATCCTTTTAGCGGATTGACCTTTTATGGGGGATTGATATGTGGTGGCGCTGCTGTACTGTGGTATGCTAAAAAGCATAATGTTCATTGGAGACATATGTTAGACGTTGGAGGTCCAGCAATGATGCTAGCCTATGGAATTGGAAGGATGGGTTGTCACTTTAGTGGCGACGGAGATTGGGGTGTGACTAATATTGCGCCTAAACCTTCTTCATTGTCATGGCTTCCCGACTGGGCATGGGCTTATGATTATCCCAATAATGTTTTAGGTAGAGTATTAGAAGATCCTGTTTGGCCAACGCCTTTATACGAAGTTTTTATGGCCTTAGCGCTCTTTGGAGTACTTTGGGCAATAAGAAAGAAAATACAATTTCCAGGAGTGTTATTTTCAATCTACCTTATTTTCTCAGGTGTAGAACGCTACTTTATAGAAAAAATACGGGTGAATGAAAAGTATCACGCTTTAGGTATGGAGTTTACCCAAGCGACAATGATTTCTGTATTTTTCATTGTACTTGGTATTGCGGGTATACTCTATTTTAGGAAAAACAAACTAGATACAAAAACTGAATCTTAAGGATTGGTTTCTGTTTTCTCTTTAGCTGTTCTTACTCTATCTTTAATGGTTTGAAGGGCATTTTCTGAGTCTTTTACTTTGCCTGCTGCTTCTTCCACCTTCTTAGATTTAAATTCGTATTCTTCTTCGCTAATTTCTCCTTCTTCCTTTTCCTTTTTAATCTTTTCTCTCGCCTTTTCTATTTTCTCTTTTATAATGCGAATGTTTTCTTCGGCCTTAGCAATTTCATCTTCACCTTTTCTTACACTTTCTTCTGTTTTTGCTCTAGATTCTTCAACATCGGTTTTCTTATAGGTTTTGTTGGGATCTAATTTTTTCTTCTGGCCCAAATGTTTGCCAGGGTGATTCTCAGAACCCACTCTCCTGTCGCTATGTTCTTTGTCGGCATTGGGATGCTCTTTTTTCAGTTTGTCGCTTTTGCCTTTTGCAGAATCTTTAGCTGCTTTGTCCTTCTGGCCATTATTAGCTTTGTCGGCTTTTTTCTCTGATTGACCTCTATCAGTATCTTGATCATCTGCTTTATCTTTCTTCACCTTAGATTTAGCTGATTTAATCTTATCTCCAGTTATTTTTTCAGCTTTTTCTTTGGTTTCAGATTTGCCTTTGCCGTTTTGAGCCAAAAGGCTCCCGCTATATGCTGTCACTGCTATGAGCACCACAGCAAAGAGGTATATTATTGATTTTTTCATCTTATATATTGTTTAATAAACTATCAACTTCTTCTAATTCAGCTTCTATGCCTTTTAATTCATCCACAGCATTTTCCATTTCCATCTGTATAGAATCTAATTCCGCAATTTCTTTGCGGTACTGTTCGTCTTCTTCTGAGTTTTGAGAACATGCAGCTAAAAGAGCGGTACAGATAATACCGAGAAATAAGACTTTTTTCATTTTCATAATTATTGCATTAATGCCACAGCTAATGTAGCAATATTATTTATCTTAGCGCCTCTTTTATTATGCCGAAAACGATAAATTTCTTAATACTTGGATTAGTGCTTTTAAATCCTTTGCTAGTTAAAGCAGATACTTTACATGTTACCACTCACAATAGAGTGAATATGGTGTGGCATCAGAGTTATGATAGAACTGCGCATTTCCCAACAAAAGATAAGAGTTTTAGAAAGGTATTTATGTATTATACTTTGAGTTGCGCTTCTGGGGGCTGTAGTGATTGGGATTATGATGTCAACACTTATATTATGCATAAGACTGGTGAGATGGACAGTAGCATTAGTAGTTTAGATACCATAAGTACAAACCCTTTGGTAGTGGACACTGTTTGGAATGTGTTTGAAGTTATTGATCCATTTGAATTGGGTCGTTTTATTACTCCCTACGGCTCTTATATGAATTTTAGAAATAATGCTTATGGAACGGCGGGATTTGACAGCAGCTGGAGTCACACCTTTGTTTATGATGTTACCGATTATGTGAGCTTGCTACAAGACTCAGTCACTATTAGAACACAATATAATGGTTGGAGTAGCGGATTTGGGGCAACCATTAGATTTGAGTTTATAGAAGGAACCCCACAGCGAAATGTTATTGGCATAAAAAATATCTATACTCGAGGAGGAGGATATCAAAGTTCTTCTCAATTCGAAACGAATATTATTCCAGCAAAAACTATTGAAATACCTCAAGGAACTAAGCAAGCTCAAGCAAAGGTTATAATTACTGGCCATGGTGCGAACGCTGGAACAGGTTGTGGTGAATTCTGTGACATAGATTACTATTTAAAGGTAAACGGAGAACAGAAGTTTCAATCTAGAATGTGGAGAGATGACTGCGGAGATGTGGCTGTTTCACCTCAAGGTGGTACCTGGATCTTCCCAAGAGGGAATTGGTGTCCGGGCGACAAGGTACATGAGCGGCGACATGAAATTACACCTTTTCTGAGCGGCGACTCTATAACTATCGATTTGGATTTAGAACCTTATGTGCTGAGTGGCAATGGAGGAGCAAGTCACAGCTTGTCGACTACGGTATTCTTTTACGGCGACGATAACTATGAATTTGATGCTGAACTGAACACTATAATTGCGCCAAGCACGGCAACTGAGCACATCAAATGGAATCCCACCTGTGGCAATCCTATAGTTGTAATAAAGAATAACTCCCATACAAATTTGAACTTTACTAAAATAGAATATGGCCCTGTAGGTGGGTTTATGTCAATCTATGAATGGAAAGGAAATTTGGACTTTGAAGAAATGGATACTGTGTATTTACCAGCTCCGCGTTGGAATGCAATTGATCCGAATCAAAGTAAATTTACCGCGAGATTAATCACTCCAAATCACTTGTATGAAGATGATTTACAGGATAATGATGAATACACAGTAGATATTGAGCTGGTGCCTAGATTTGAACCTTTCAGATTGTTATTTAGAACTAATGGGGTCCCTCAAGAAAACCATTTAACTATTACCAATGAAAGGGGAGAGGTGGTTTATGAACTCAAGTCGTCTGATCTTGCTCCTTTTACCACTTATAACGAAAACATTAATCTACCAAACGGTTGTTATCAATTATTATTGACGGATGAAGGTGGTGACGGTTTGGACTTTTGGTATTGGGCACTGACCAATCCTCCTTATAACGACGGCAGAGGCGGCTACTTAAGAATATTTAAACAAAGCGGAGGTATCTACGAGAATTTTGGAGGCGACTTTGGGGCAGAGATACGATATAGCTTTGTTGTTGGAGAAATGAATGTTCCAGAAGCGCCCGTTGGAACTAACTATCCTGTCAGCATTTTTCCCAACCCAAGCAAGGGAAGTGTTAATGTGCTGTTGCCAGAAGTTGATGATGAAGTAATTATTAATGTCATTGATAATTTGGGTAAGACAGTTTATGAGTTTACGAATATTCCTACGGATAGAGAATATTGGTATCCAATAGATTTAGGTGCTTTGAACAGAGGAGTTTATACCATTATGGTGAAGATGGGAACCGAGATTTATACAGAAAAAATAATATTAACAAAATAAATGAGCAATTCAGACACTATGAGTTTGTACAACAAACACCGTCAACTATTAGATGATGCAATCAAGGCTATTCACGAAAGAACATTTTATACGCCTTATCCCGAGCATCCCAAAGCATATGCGGAAGACGCCGATGCCAATGGCAAAGAAGCTTTTGGTAGATTGTTAAACTTGAACTTTGAACAATTAGGTCAAGAAGCTGATCAATGGATAGGAGAAGAAGTTAGCCCATTTTGGCAAACTGGTTTGGGAATAAATTACCCGAGCGTATCGAGCCAGAAATATATAGATTTTAGCAAAGCTGCTGCAAAGGCATGGTCGAAAACTAATGTCCAAACTAGAGCTGGTATACTCGTTGAGTCCCTTGAAAGAGTTAAAAATAGATTCTTTGAGTTGGCTTATGCCACTATGCATTCAACGGGGCAAAGCTTTATGATGTCTTTTCAGGCTTCTGGGCCGCATGCTAACGACAGAGCTCTGGAAGCAGTTGCAATGGGATTGGCTGAGATTTCTAGATTTCCAGAAGAGGTCAATTGGGTTAAGCCAATGGGCAAATTTGATTTAAGCATCAAAAAGAATTGGAAAGCAGTGCCAAAAGGAATCGGCTTGGTTATTGGCTGTTCAACCTTCCCAACGTGGAATACAGTACCTGGACTTTATGCCAATTTAGTAAGTGGAAATACAGCTATAGTTAAACCTCACCCTAAATCTATTTTGCCTATAGCAATGGTAGTGGCGGAAATAAGAAATGTATTAAAAGAAGTTGGTCTTGATCCTAATATTGTTCAACTTGCAGTGGACACTATTTCAGCGCCAATTACCAAAGAATTAGCTGAGCATGAAGATGTTAAACTAATAGATTACACTGGAGGCAATGCGTTTGGTGACTATATTGAAAGTTTAAATAAAGCAACTTTTACTGAAAAAGCTGGAGTTAATTCTGTCATTATTGATTCTGTGGCTGATATTAAATCTGTAGCTCAAAATATTGCTTTTTCGGCCTCACTGTACAGCGGACAAATGTGTACTGCACCGCAGAATGTATTCATTTCAGAAGTAGTGAAAACAGCAGAGGGAACTGCGAGTTTTGATGAAATAGCAGATGCAATTAGTGCAGCCATTAATGGTATAGTGACTCATCCAAAGATGGGTGCAGGTACGCTAGGTGGAATCCAAAATGATCAAACACTTAAAAGAATAAAAGATGGTGGAGACTTTGGAGGGACTGTGAGTCTGGCACAACAAGAGGTTGTTAATGAAGAGTTCGAGAATGCTAGGGTTGCAAGCCCAACTGTTATAAAAATGGATCTCAATAATTATGATCAATACAGTCACGAATGTTTCGGTCCAATTTTGTTTTTAATAAAATCAAGCAATACTGATGCTTCCATTGAAAAAGCTGCAGAATTAGCGAGATCTAAAGGCGCAATAACCTGTTTGGCATTCTGCACAGATGAAAAGATTAAATCTAAGATTGAAGAAGAAATGAATGCTGCTTTTACACCAGTTTCATTCAATCTCAATGGGGCGGCATTTGTAAACCAACATGCAGCATTTTCAGATTTCCATGTTAGTGGAGGTAATCCTGCAGGCAATGCTTCATTTACCAATCCGGATTATATAAATAGAAGATTTGTTTGGGTGGGAAATAGGTATATGTGATAAAATATTTCTTCACTTGTTAAATAATACTGTGCATGCCTAAAAGAAAGGCGAATGCAAACAAAATAAGTTTGTGACATTTTCCGTAATATTGCCAAGAATCATATTGTAAAATGAAATACGTAATTCGAATAGTACTTGTACTCCTGATAGCATTCTTAATTTATAAGACATA